>CAURRL010000070.1:0-6424 GCA_963526895.1 uncultured Campylobacter sp.
ACGCCATAAAAAATCTCGAGCCAATTTTACCAACCGAAGAAAATGCGTCCGTAGTCTTAGCTATGCCTGAATTAAATTTAAACGTAAATACCGATAAAAACGAAACCACGCAAACAAATAAAGAAGAAAGTGTCACGCAAAATCAAGAGCAAAATACCTCAAGCGATGCCTCCAAAGAGATAAAACAAGCAAGCGACGATAAAATTTGGTATCTAACGGCGAGCACCAAAGAGATAAAAATCGTCCCACGCAAAAAAACATGGCTGGGCGTTATAAATTTGGACGAAAATAAAAAGCGCTCTTTAGATACCGCAAATAGCGTCACTATTGAAATAGGCAAAAAACAACTCATCGTCACCGGACACGGAGAGATAAATTTAGAAATCGGCGATCAAAACATCAAATTTAGCGGTGATAATCCAAAGCGCTTTTTGGTCGAAAAAGATAAAGTTTCACTACTAACATACGACGAATTTGTAGCTCTAAATAAGGGCAAATCGTGGTAAAAAAGCTCATACTTTTAGCCGTTAGCGCGGCCTTTTGCCTTGCCGGTAGCGTAGTAGATATAGCAGGCGGCCTGCTAGGTCAAAATAGCGCAAAAGCGACTCAGCTCTTTGGCGACGGCTCGGCATATCTAAACGCAAACGGCAAGCCCGACATCGCTAAAATTTCAAACGTTTTAAAGTCAAATTCGCTCCTGCGTCTATCCTACAAGCAAAATGTCAAGGTAAATATCAAATTTATCTCGCGCCAAAACAACCCGCTACTAATCATGAAAATCGCAAAAGACGCTCTCAACGGCCTTGGATACAACAATATCCTAACGAGCGAATTTTCTAACACCGGCGGCGCGCTTTGGGGCGTGACGATCGATACCAAATTTATCCCAGATCCCGGCTCGCTCTACGCCGCCTTTAAAGAAAGCGGCACCGAGATAACCGACATAAATAGACCAGGCGAGCTATCATACGAGTATGTCATCGACGCGTCAAATTCATCTATAAACCAAACTCCCGTGCAGTTTTTGCAAGAAGTCCAGCTATCAAAGCCGCTCGAGCCCTATCTCATCGACGTAAGTGGTGCAAAGAGCGCGACGATAAGCGCTAGCGCAGAGGATCGCTGGTCCGCCGTCGTGAGAATTTTGGATAAAAATTTAAATTTGATCGACGAAAAGCAAACTAGCAAGCCCGTAAATAGCCTAAAAGTCTCGCTCCCTCAAAATGCAAAATACATAATGATCGACGATGCGGTTAGCCTAGAAAACATCAAACGAGGACTCAAAATCTACCTAGAATAAGGAGAAATTTATGTTTGACGAGATTAGATTTAATACCATAGAACGACTTCCAAACTACGTATTTGCCGAGGTGAACGCCATAAAAATGGCGGCACGCCGAGCGGGCGAAGATATCATCGACTTTTCGATGGGAAATCCCGAGGGTCGCACGCCTCAACACATCGTCGATAAACTCTGCGAAAGCGCGCAAAAAGACAAAACCCACGGCTACTCGGCAAGTGCCGGCATATACAAACTGCGCCTAGCCATCTGCAACTGGTACAAGCGTAAATACGGCGTAAATTTAGACCCCGACACCGAGGCCGTCGCAGTTATGGGTAGCAAAGAGGGCTTCGTGCACCTGGCTCAGGCCGTGATAAACCCGGGCGACGTAGCCGTAGTGCCGGATCCCGCATACCCGATCCACACGCAGGCGTTTTTATTTGCCGGCGGTAGCGTGGCGAAAATGCCTCTAAAATACAACGACAAATTTGAGCTTGACGAAAATAAATTTTTCGAAGACCTGCTTCACACGATCCGCTCAAGCTCGCCAAAGCCTAAATACGTCGTCGTAAATTTTCCGCACAATCCGACGACCGTAACCGTGCAAAAAAGCTTCTACGAGCGATTAGTCGCGATGAGCAAGCAAGAGCGCTTTTACGTGATCTCCGACATCGCCTACGCCGACCTCACGTTTGACGGATACAAGACGCCGAGCATCTTTGAGGTTGAAGGCGCAAAAGACGTCGCCGTCGAGTGCTACACGCTATCAAAAAGCTACAATATGGCCGGCTGGCGCGTCGGATTTTTATGCGGCAACAAGCGACTTTGCGCTGCGCTTAAAAAGATAAAATCATGGGTTGATTACGGCATGTTTACCCCGATCCAAGTCTCCGCAACCGTCGCGCTAGACGGCGATCAAAGCTGCGTCGAGGATATCCGTCAAATTTACGAAAAACGCCGCGACGTGATGCTAGAAGCCTTTGCAAGTGCTGGCTGGGAGATGCATAAACCAAGCTCGAGTATGTTCATCTGGGCAAAAATCCCGCCGCAAGTCGGAAACATCGGTAGTCTCGAGTTTTCAAAGCAGCTTTTAACAAAAGCCGGCGTCGCGGTGAGCCCAGGCATCGGCTTTGGCGAGGGCGGCAACGACTACGTGCGCCTTGCTCTCATCGAGAACGAAAACCGCATCCGCCAAGCGGCGCGAAACGTCAAAAAATATCTGAAAGAATTTGCATGAATATAGCCATTTTAGGCGTCGGTACGGTCGGAGAAGCCGTAGCTAAAATTTTACTCCAAAACAAAAAACTGATCGCGGCAAGATGCGGCGAGGAGATAGTTCCGGTTATCGGCGTCGTTAGAAATTTAAACAAAAAAAGAGACGTCGCCATCCCGCTAACGGACGATATAGATAGCGTCATAAGGCGCGACGATATCGACGTTTTCGTCGAGCTTATGGGCGGCGTCGAGGAGCCGTTTAGGGTCGTTAGTCAAATTTTAGAACGCAAAAAAGCCGTCGTAACGGCAAACAAGGCGCTACTGGCCTATCACCGCTACGCCTTGCAAAATTTAGCGCAAAACACGCCGTTTGGCTTCGAGGCTAGCGTCGCTGGCGGCATACCTATCATCAGAGCCCTTCGCGAGGGCCTTAGCGCTAATCACATCTTAAGTATCAACGGGATTTTAAACGGCACGAGCAACTACATCTTAACCTCGATGATGAGCAAGGGTTCAAATTTCGCGGACGCTCTAAAAAAAGCCCAGGAGCTAGGCTACGCCGAGGCTGATCCGACCTTTGACGTAGGCGGCTTTGACGCGGCGCACAAGCTACTGATACTAGCCAGCATCGCATACGGCGTGCACGGCAACCCGGAGGACATCCTGATAGAGGGTATCGAAGGCATCACACCCGAGGATATCTTTTTCGCTAACGATTTCGAGTACGTCATCAAACTACTCGCTATCGCCAAAAAAACCGGCGACAAGGTCGAGCTACGCGTACACCCAGCACTCGTACCAAAAGACAAAATGATAGCTAAAACAGACGGCGTGACAAATGCCGTGAGCGTAGTGGGCGACGCAGTCGGCGAGACGATGTTTTACGGTCCGGGCGCGGGCGGTCCGGCGACGGCAAGCTCGGTCATCAGTGATCTCATCGACATCGCCAGAGACGGCAAATCCCCGATGCTAGGCTACAAGGCGCCGTTTGAGTTAAATGCGCTCGAGCTTTTAGATCCGAGCGAAATTCGCACGAAATATTATTTTAGGCTTAGAGTCGAGGACAAAGTCGGCGTGCTGGCTAAAATCACGAATTTAATGAGCGAAAACAACCTCTCTATCGATAGCCTGTTACAAAAACCAAAGGATGAAAGTCCGTATGCGACGCTGTTTTTCACGACGCACACGAGCGTGGAAAAGGACGTCAGACGCACTATGGAAATTTTGCAAGAACAAGAGTTCGTAAAAGAAAAACCTTTTATGATGAGGATAGAAGAGTAAAATTTGGGGCTTAAGGCGTATCTTTTCGGCAAAAGCTCGGAGGACCTAGCTTGCGAGTTTTTGCTAAAAAACGGCTACGAGATCCTCGCTAGAAATTTTAGCTCCAAATTCGGCGAAATCGACGTCGTCGCTAAAAAAGACGGCATCTTGCGCTTCGTTGAAATCAAAGCCACGCAGGGCGACTATGAGGCCGAGTATCGTCTCACGCCCGCTAAATTTAATAAAATTTTAAAAACTATCGATTTTTATCTGTTACAAAACGGCGCAAATGCCGATTTTCAGGTCGATTTGATCGCGATAAAAAAGGGCGAAATAAAGTGGATAGAAAATATTAGTTTGTAAAAATTCTTATTTAGCTAAAATTTAAATACTTTCGTGTTTAATTACAGCTATCTTTAAAAAGGAGAATAAAATGGGAAAATACGTAGAACTAACGACTGCGAATTTCGACGTCGCTAAAGAGGGCGTCGCGCTAGTAGATTTTTGGGCGCCTTGGTGCGGACCTTGCCGTATGCTTGCTCCGGTCATCGACGAGCTAGCTGAGGAGTTTGAGGGCAAAGCTAAAATTTGCAAAGTAAACACCGACGAGGTGCAAGACCTAGCCGTAGAATTTGGTACCCGCTCGATCCCTACGCTTCTATTTTTCAAAAATGGCGAAGTCGTAGAGCAAATGGTCGGCGCGCAATCAAAACAAGCCATCGCCGATAAGATAAATTCGCTTCTTTAATGGTTTTTAGACGAGGAGGAAGCCTGCTTCCTCTCACCTCCGTTTTTGCATCTTTTATCGGTGCAGCGCTGGTAGCAGGCGTATTTGCTTACAATAATTACAGATTTTCGCAGTATAAATTCGTAAATTTTAGCGAGCTAGTTTTTTACGAGCAGGCTCAAATTTTCGCGCCGCAAGAAGATAAATTTTTACTCGTGGTTTTTAGCTCCAACCAATCAGATTGGAAGGAAATTTTAAAAACTTCAAGCAAGGATTTAAAAATCGTCGCCGTGGACTTGCTCCAAAAACGCGCGTCCAGCGAGGGAAATATAAATTTCGTCGCGTCGGATATAAATACGATTTTAAAGCTGATGCACGTCCTAAATATCACGTCTTTGCCCGCTAGCGTGGAGCTAAAGGCGCAAAAGGGCGGCATTTATAAACAAGATTCAAAAATAAATAAAATTTAAAGGAAAAAATATGTTAGATTTAGCGATCATCGGAGGCGGTCCTGCCGGACTTAGCGCGGGACTTTACGCCACTAGAGGCGGATTAAAAAACGTCGTAATGTTTGAAAAAGGAATGCCCGGCGGCCAGATTACGAGCAGCTCTGAGATAGAAAACTATCCCGGTCAAAAAGCGCCCGGCGAGAGCGGTATCGACTTCATGAGCACATGGGTCGCGCAGTGTACTCATTTTGGGTTAAAGCATGAGATGGAGGGCGTCGAGCGCGTGGTAAAAAATTCAGACGGCAGCTTCACGGTCAAGCTTGAAGGCGGCAAAGAAGAACTCGCCAAAGCAGTCATCGTAGCCACAGGCTCTACTCCGCGCCGCGCGGGCTTTGCGGGCGAAGACGAGTTTTTCGGCAGAGGCGTGAGCACCTGCGCGACCTGCGACGGATTTTTCTATAAAAATAAAGAAGTCGCGGTTCTAGGCGGCGGCGACACGGCGATCGAGGAGGCCTTATATCTAGCCAACATCTGCTCGCGCGTCTACATCATCCACCGCAGAGACGAGTTTCGCGCAGCGCCCGTCACGCTAGAAAAGGCTCGCGCTAACGCCAAAATCGAGTTTATCACGAGCGCCACTATCAAGCAAGCTTACGGCGACAAAGCAGGTCTTGCAGGCCTAATCATAAACATGAAAGAGGGCGAGCGCGATCTAAAAGTGCCGGGAGTTTTCGTATTCGTCGGGCTTAACGTAAACAACGACGTCCTTCGCCAAGAAAACGGCGAGTTTTTGTGCGATATGGAGGCAGGCGGCCAAGTGAGCGTCGATCTAAAAATGCAAACTAGCGTGCCTGGACTATTTGCCGCGGGCGACATCAGAAAAGACGCGCCAAAACAAGTTATCGTAGCCGCAGGAGACGGCGCAGTAGCGGCCCTTAGCGCGCTTAGCTATATAGAGAGCTTACACTAAGATTTCTCAAATTTAGCCGAGCTTTTCGGCTAAATTTTTTCTTTTTACTTCAAATTTTCCCAAATTTACCGAGTTTTGCTTCGTCCTTTTAAATTTAGTCAAATTTGCCTTAATATAAATTTCCCCGCATTTTTCAAATTTATCGCCCACAAATTCACTCAAATTTAACCGCCCTTTGGCTAATATTTCGCAAATTTGACTTAAGGGATAAATTTGAACAAACTCGCACTTGGCCTCGCCGCTCTTTGTCTCATCGTTTTCGTAAATTTTATTTACGAAAAGCTATCCGGCCCCACCCGCTTCGTAGTTACCGCCGATATACTAAGATAATCCCCGGTTCGGAGCTAAGCAAATACGTAACGCAAGAGGAGATAGACGATTTTGCTTTTAGATACTGGGATATAGATAAGCAGATAAAAGACGACTCATTTGCCGAAAATTTCCGCAAGCTTTTAAAATCAAAGCAAACGGATCAAATTTTAAAATTTATGCAAGATAATAACATTAGCATAGACTCTCCACTA
>CAURRL010000071.1:0-6417 GCA_963526895.1 uncultured Campylobacter sp.
AAAATTTAATTTCGTAAATTGGAATTCGGGATAAATATTTTTTGGGTTAAATTTGGAAAGGAGGCAAAAATACAAACTCAAGAAGATAAAATAGCCGTAGATATTAATTAAATTTGAGTGAAAAAAGAGCAGGGCGGATAAACCAACCGCCCGAATTTGACGCAAATTTAAGCTCTAGTCCGCGTCAAATTTGCCGTATAAAGTAGATCAGATAGGTAGGACGCGGATATTTGGGCTGAGGTTTTCTTGAAGCACGTTTTCGATCGCGTATAGCGTGCCCGTCGCGCCGCTAGCGCAGCCGCTACAAGCGCCCATATAGCGGATATAGACGTCAAATTTGCCCTCGGCGTCCTTTTGTAGATCGAGGATCTCCATGTCGCCGCCGTCCATCATCAGCATCGGGCGGATCTCTCTGTCGATGACGCTCTCGATGGCTTTTAGTTGGCCCACGACGGTCATGCTCTCAAAGCTCACGTCGTCAAATTTGCCTGAAACCTGCGCGTCGATGACGGCTTGTTTTTTCTCCTGTTCCATCTCGGCTCTGGTGTCTGCGAGGATATCCACGAGATAATACTCGCGCTTTTCGTGTCCGCCCGGGCGTACGCAGGACTTGCAAAAGGCGCCTGCTTTGGTGTATTGCGTGATCTCCTCGACCGTGTGTAGGTCGTTTAGGCGGATGACCTCTTTGATCGTGCCTAGGCTCACGCGCGCGCACTCGCACACGATGATCTCGTCCTCGAAATGCTCCGGATCCACGCCCTTGTACTGCGCTGCGGCGGCCTTGATGACGTCGTAGGCCATGACCGAGCAGTGCATCTTTTGCGGCGGGACGGCTGGGACGTCGGGCGTATCGCGCATGGCTTTTTCCACGTCGATGTTGGTGATTTTGACCGCTTCGTCCACGGTCTTGCCGACGCAAAGCTCAGCCATCGTATCGGAGCTCGCCACAGCCGTGCCGCAGCCAAAGCTTTTAAATTTAGCGTCCATGATGCGGTCGGTTTTCTCGTCTACGAGCCAGTACAGCCTCACTGCGTCGCCGCAGCTCTCTGCGCCAAAGTCCGCCACGATGAGCTTACCGCCTCTTGCTTTTGCCTCGTCCTCGGTGATCTCGCCCATAAATTTCGGGTTGTTCATGCGGTCTTGGACGTTTTGGGAGTATTCGTCCCAGATGGAGCCGCCGATTAGATTATTTTTTGCCATTTTATTTCCTTTTTAGAGGCGTTGTCTCGCGAGCGTCTTTGAATGAGTTTGCAAAAATATCGCTGTGGCAACCTACGTGGTTAGCCTTACTCATTTTTGCTTCACACCATTCAAATCCATCTTGCGATACTGCCGCCTGCTTCCTTTTAAATTTAACTCAAATTTGGACTTTTAAGTTCAAATTTCAATTAAATTTAATCTCAAATTTAAACACAAAACATAAGGCGAAGTATTTTATAGAAACATTTTACTTCGCAAAAACGCTACGCTTGTTTTGAGATGAATTTGAATGTTGTGCGGAAATTTCCGTCCCAAGGCTAGACAAGTAGTCTGCCGCAGGGCGAAAATTTCAAACTCATTCAAAAGCGCTCAAAAGACAAGCCGTTACTTGCCGTTAGGGTTGTAAGCATACGTGCTTGAAATAGCTCGCAACCTCACCACCGCCTTTTTGATATGCTCTATCGCGTAGTCGATCTCTTCTTCGGTGTTAAATCTCGACAGCGACAGCCTTAGCGCCGTGTGCGCCAGATCGCTGCTAGCGCCGATGGCTTCCATTATCGGGTTGCTCTCTAGCGTCTCGGATGCGCACGCCGAGCCCGTAGACGCCGCGATACCGGCCTGATTTAGATCCCACAGCATCGCCTCACCCTCGACGCCTTTGATGGCGGCCAGGATGGTGTTTGGTAGCCTGTGAGCGCGGTCTCCCACGACCGAGACGTCTGGTAGCTGCAGCAGCGCATCCTCGAGTTTATCGCGCAGGCGTCTAACGTGCAAATTTTCAAACTCGATTAGTTTGTTGCTATTTTCCAGCGCTTGCGCCATGCCGACGATACCCGCGACATCGAGCGTTCCGCTGCGTCTGCCACCCATATGCTCGCCGCCGTGAAGCAGGCTCGTTAGCTTTTGCGAGTCTTTGATATACAGGCCACCTACGCCCTTTGGTCCGTGAAATTTATGCGCCGAAAAGCTCATAAAGTCCATGCCCATCTCGCGTACGTTTATCTTGATCTTGCCCACGGTTTGCGTCGCGTCGGTGTGAAACAGCGCGCCGTGTTCGTGAGCGATCGCAGCGCACTCTTTTATCGGGAAAATGGTACCCGTTTCGTTATTTGCCCACATGATGCTAACGAGCGCGGTTTTGTCGTCGATGAGCTTTCTTAGGTCGTTTGGATCGAGCAGGCCGTTTTCGTTGACAGGTACGCGGCTCACGCGAACGCCGTATTTTTTGAGAAACTCAAAGGTCGCCGAGATCGCCGGATGCTCGACGGCGCTAATGACGACGTGATCTTTGTCTTTATTTAATATATGATCGAAAAATACGCCTTTAGCCACCCAGTTGTTGCTCTCGGTGGCGCAGCCCGTGACCACGATGTCGTCGTTATCGCTCGCGTTTATGCCCGCATAGAGCTGATCCATTGCGCGGCGAAGCGCCGGGTGCGTCTCGGAGCCGAATCTATGAAGCGAGTTTGGGTTGCCGTATTTCTCGCAGAAAAACGGCTTCATAAGCTCGAAAGCTTCGGGATCGACCATCGTCGTGGCATTGTTGTCTAGATATACTCTCACGCTTGACCTTTATCAATTAGGATATATTTTATCCCTTTTATTTTCGCGACGATAATATAACAAATTTTATAAATTTTTGATTAAAATTTTAGCTTAGTTTTTTCAAATTTAAGCGGTTTTTGATAGAGTTTATATATTGAAATTCCTTATCAAATAAGCAAAACATCGCCATTTCGGCCAAATTTGAGATAAAAAGATAAAATATATCCTAAACTTAGTTTGATTTCTTAAGGTTTTAGAAAATTTAAAAATTAAAATTTTCGTATTTTGGGTGAAATTTGGCGAAATAAATCCAAATTTTGCACCACTTGGGATAAATTTGTATCTTTGCTCGGTTAAATTTGACGCGCGATAAAGACGAAAGCAAGAGTCAAATTTAAGTCTGCTGAATATTTCTGGCGTCGTAAAATTTGATCGTCCAAGGTGTCTCCGCGATATCGGCACCCAGTTTTGCAACAAAATACTCACGCACCGCGGCGTAGTCTGATTTTGAGATGAAATAAATATTTATAACGCTCGTTTGGCTAAACAGGGCAAGGTTGCAAAAGTAGCTTAAATTTACGTCTTTGTCAAAGGCTCTGAGCACGCATTTGGCGAAAAAAATCAGCGCATAAAAAACAAATGCGGCCAAGACGAACATAAACGGGATCACTATCGCGGAAAGCGGATTTTTCGGTATCGCTCCTAAAATTTGATAGGGCGATTTTCGCATTTGGGCGATATCTGCCAAATTTATCGTTACTCCTTTTTTTGTTTGGAAAATTTTATCTTCGTAAAGGTAAACGAGCGAGGGATTTTTGAGTTTTTTGATTAGGTCGGCGGCGGCTAAAGCGTTCGCAAGAATCACGGACGCAAACATCCAAATAAACCCGCGGGTTCGCATTGCTTCCGCTGCGAAAACTTCCCAAAATGAGCCGCTTTGCCAGTCTACCACACCGCTAAAAAATATCATAAATATCATAGAAAGGTTAATGATAAGCAAGAAGGCGCAGCCGGCCGCGATGCGGTAAAAATCGTCCTGTAAAACCAGCGGATTTTCGTCGTAGTTTCTGCTTAAATTTGATCCTTTGTGCGCCGTGCGATAAAAATATTCGGCTTAAATTTAATCCGTCAAATTTAAGAACCGGCAGGATAAATCGTGCGCCAAATTTGCCCGTGAAGCCTCAAATTTGACTAATTTATCCCGCCTAGCAGCTCCTGCGTCTGCTCGAAGCTAAATCCCTCTTCGGCGTCTTGTTTTAGGAAGTTATCTATAAATTCTTTTTTCGAGATAGCAAGGTCTAGCTCCTTATCGCTGCCTTTTTGATACGCGCCGATGCGTAGCAGGACTTCGTTTTCTTTTAGAAGCGAGTAGAGGCGCTTTAGCTTGGCGGCGTTTGCTCTGTGCTCTTTGGTCGCGATGTCGCTCATTACGCGCGAGGCGGAGTTTAATATGTTTATAGGCGGGTAGATACCAAAGTCCGTCATCTCGCGGCTAAGCACGATGTGGCCGTCTAGGATCGAGCGGCTCTGATCGGCTATCGGGTCGCTCATGTCGTCGCCGTCGACTAACACGGTAAAAAAGGCCGTTATGCTACCCTTGCCCTCCTCTTTGCCCGCGCGCTCCATCAGCTGAGGCAAAAGCGTGAGCACGGAGGGCGGGTAGCCCTTGGACGTCGGCGGCTCGCCCAGCGCCAGCCCGATTTCTCGCTGTGCCATGGCAAACCTGGTCACGCTATCCATGATGAAAAGAACGTCTTTGCCTTGGTTTTTGAAGTATTCTGCCACGCTCATTGCGCAAAAGGCGCCGTATTTTCGCATTAGCGGGCTATCGTCGCTGGTGGCTACGATGACGACCGTGCCGCTTAGGTCGCCGCGTAAATTTTTCTCGATAAACTCAGGCACTTCGCGGCCACGCTCGCCAATGAGCGCGACAACCTTGATCGGCGCTTGGGAGTTTTTCACGATCATGCCCATGAGCGTACTTTTACCTACGCCAGAACCCGCAAAAATGCCTAGTTTCTGGCCTTTGCCGCAGGTTAGTAGTCCGTCTATACTTTTAACCCCGACGCTAAAAATTTCATCTATCAGTCCGCGCTTCATCGCATCGATCGGAGCGCGCATTATCGGGGCGTACTCGGTCGTAGCGATCGCGCCTTTGCCGTCTTTTGGATTCATAAAAGGATCGACTACGCGACCCAAAAGAGCGTCGCCGACGGGGATTTTCATACCTTGGTCACTTTGATAGACGAAGTCGCCGATCTTGTAACCCTCTACAAAGCCAAAAGGCGAGATTAGAGCGGTATTTTGCCGCACTTCGGTCACCATCGCTAGTCCGCTCTTGCTCTTGTCTTTGGCGCAAATTTGCACGATGTCGCCGATACTGGGGCGCAGGCCAGAGATCTCTATCGTCGTAGCAGAAATTCGCTCGATCACGCCAAAGACGCTAGATAGCGATAAATTTGCCCCCAGCTTTGATTTTAAGCTATCTAAACCCACTAAAATCTCACTTCTTTGTGCGAATTTATAAGGGAGAAAAACTCGCGTCTAGTCTCGCTGCTATTTAAAAAACATCCTCGCAGCGCCGACGTCGTAGTGGTCGAGTTGATCTTACCCACGCCTCGCATCTCCACGCACATGTGGCGCGCCTCGATGACGACGCCCACGCCTTTTGGCTTGATGACCTCTTGCACGGCTTCTGCGATTTGCTCGGTGAGCTGCTCTTGGATTTGCAGGCGGCGAGCGAAGATATTTACCATGCGCGGGATTTTGCTAAGGCCCACGACCTTGTGATTTGGGATGTAGGCTACGTGCACGCGCCCGAAAAACGGCAACAAATGATGCTCGCAAAGGCTGTAAAATTCGATATCGCGCACGAGTACCATTTCGTTATTTGAGCTGTCAAATAGAGCGTCGTTTAGCACGACTTTTGGGTCTTGAAAGTAGCCGCTCGTTAAAAACTCGTAAGCCTTAAAAACGCGCTCGGGAGTTTTAACTAATCCCTCTCTGCGCGGATCTTCGCCGACTAAATTTAACATCTGCTCGACGCAGCTTTCAAACTTTTCTTTTTTTAAATTCTCATTTTTTAAATTTTCTTGCATTTGCATTCCTGATTCACTTCGCTATTTAAATTTTGATAAATGATTTTACTTAAATTCGCCTTTCGCGCGCTTAAATTTATACTATGAATAAGGAAAATTTTGCTACACTCTAGGAAATTTTTATTTTTTAAAGGAATTTAATGCAAATCAAAACCAAGGCGATCGACGCCGTAAATGCTTCGCTAAGTGCGAAAATACCGAGCGCGGACGTAAAATCCAAACTCGAAAACGCTGCTAAAAAAGCTGCGAAAAATATGAAAATAGACGGATTTAGAGCGGGCAAAGTGCCTGTGAACGTAGTACTAAAACGTTACGAAAAAGAACTAACCGCCGATGCCGAGCAAGACGCGCTAAAAGATGCGATCGATGCAGGTCTAAAAGAGCTAAATAGAAAATTTGAAGAAGTTATCGGCGAGCCGATCGTAACTAAATTCGACAGAGGCGAGAACGAGATCGACGCGGAGATCGAAATCTCGTTTAAACCCGTCATAAACATCGACGGCTACGAAGAGCTGATAGAGAGCGTCAGCGCGCCGCGCGTAACGAAAAAAGAGATCGACGAGAGAAAAAACGA
>CAURRL010000072.1:0-6371 GCA_963526895.1 uncultured Campylobacter sp.
GTGCAGTATTTTGAGATGGATTTGAATGTTGTGCGGAAATTTTCGTCCCAAGGCTAGACCTCTGCTTGCAGTTGCGAGCAAAGCGAAGCAAAGGTAGTCTGCCGCAGGGCGAAAATTTCAAACTCATTCAAAGACGCTCAAAAGACAAGCCGATATAAGCCATAAAAGGAAAAACAATGAAACTATTCGGCACCGACGGCGTCCGCGGCAAAGCCGGCGAAAAACTATCCGCCGTCACATCCATGCGCCTTGCTATGGCTGCGGGGATATATTTTAGACAGTTTGCGTCGCATACGAACACCATTTTGCTAGGCAAAGACACGCGCAAAAGCGGCTATATGATCGAGACCGCCATCGTCGCGGGACTCACGGCCGTGGGCTACAACGTCCGCCAGATCGGTCCGATGCCTACCCCTGCGATCGCGTTTCTCACCGAGGACATGCGCTGCGACGCGGGCATCATGATCAGCGCCTCGCACAACCCGTACTACGACAACGGTATCAAATTTTTTGACAGTGAAGGTAATAAACTGAGCGAAGAGGCCGAAGCGCAGATAGAAAAGATTTACTTCGACGACGCGCTCATCGAAAGATCGCAAAAGCAAATGCTAGAAATCGGCGCGGCAAAGCGCATTGACGACGTGATCGGCCGCTATATCGTGCAGATCAAAAACTCATTTCCTAAAAACCTCAGCCTACATGGACTACGCGTGGTTTTAGACGTGGCAAACGGCGCGGCGTACAAGGTTGCTCCGACTATATTTAGCGAGCTGGGTGCCGAAACCATCGTCATAAACGACGAGCCAAACGGCAGCAACATAAACCTAAACTGCGGCGCGCTCTATCCGCAAAATTTAGCCTCCGAGGTCGTGCGATTACGGGCCGATTTAGGCTTTGCGCTTGACGGCGACGCCGACAGACTCGTGGTTGTCGACGAGTGCGGTGAGGTGGCAAACGGCGATAGTTTGCTAGGCGTCATGGCGGCATTTTTACAGGAAAACAAAGCCCTAAAAGGCGGCGCGGTCGTGGCTACAGTGATGAGCAACGCAGCGCTCGAAGACTATCTAAAATCCCACAAAATCAAGCTCCTGCGCGCAAATGTCGGCGACAAATACGTGCTTGAAAAGATGAAAGAAAACGGCACGAATTTTGGCGGCGAACAAAGCGGCCACATCATATTTAGCGACTACGCAAAGACGGGCGACGGACTCGTGGCGGCGCTGCAGTTTGCGGCACTGGTGCTAAAAAAAGGCAAAAAAGCGAGCGAAATTTTAAGCGAGATAAAACCGTATCCGCAAATTTTGCTAAATTTAAAGATAACAGAGAAAAAGCCGCTTGAAAGCATCGCGGGGCTAAAAGAGCTTGAAGCAAGCCTCGCAAAAGAGGGCATCCGCTCGCTATTTCGCTACTCGGGCACCGAAAACCTCATCAGGCTTTTGCTCGAGGGCAAGTGCGCCGACGCGCTAAAAACTCGCATGGACGAGGTCGAGAAGTTTTTCGTAAAAGCGTTAAATGGCTAAAATTTTAGGCGTTTTTTTTGCGGCGTTTTTCGTCGTTTTCGCGCTCGATCAGGCGGTCAAGCAGATATTTTTGGGCGGATTTTCGTGGCAGGGCGAGTATTTTTCGCTAGTGCTTGCTTACAACCGAGGCGTGGCGTTTTCGATGTTTGCGTTTCTTGGCGAATGGCTCAAATTTATCCAGCTAGCGCTG
This sequence comes from uncultured Campylobacter sp., assembly GCA_963526895.1. Lineage (GTDB taxonomy): Bacteria > Campylobacterota > Campylobacteria > Campylobacterales > Campylobacteraceae > Campylobacter_A. The sequence continues at coordinate 1,711 of CAURRL010000072.1, forward strand.
ATCGCGGGCGTTTGCGGCTATCTGCTCTGGCGGCTAAAGCGTAAATTTGACGCGCGAGCTGCGGCAAAAACGGAGCCAAATTTGAGCGCAAACGGCGAAAAAAAGGAAATTTTAGAGGAGCACGCGCTAGGAGCGGGTATAATCCTGGGCGCAGGCAGTTCAAATTTGCTCGACCGTTTTGTTCACGGTGGCGTCGTGGATTACGTCTACTGGCACAAGTGGTTTGAGTTTGCGATCTTTAACCTCGCCGACGTTATGATCGACGTCGGAGTCGTGCTCATACTCTGGCAAAGCTTTGCCGCTGGGCGAAAAGGGGCTAAAAATGGGCGATAACGTTTATATAGCCTACGCGCTTTGGCTGCTTACGGGCTGGTTTGGCGGGCACAGATTTTATCTGGGCAAATTTGTGAGCGGTTTTGCGATGATGGCGCTGTTTTTCATCGGATATAGCCTGGCTTGGGCGCTTGTCGGCTACGTGTTTTGGGCGCTTTGGGGCGTGTGGTGGCTCTTTGATCTGCGCTTAACCGGCGCGGTAGTCGAGAAAAATCAGAAAAAAGAAGCGCTAAAAGACAAACTGCGTGCGCAAGACCTCGAAGAGCGGCTAAGACGACTCTATGAGCTTTATGAGAGCGGCGCGATAAGCAAAGAGGAATTTGAAGCGAGAAAAGAGATTTTGCTAGGCTGAAAACTGGCTAAATTTGCTAGAATTTGATCGATTCTCTAATCGCAAACAGTCAAATTTAGCATTTTCAAGGCGCGGGTCTCGGTGAATCAAATTTGCAAATTTGAATGTAAAACGATAAGGCGCAGGATTTTTCTACTTCGCTGCGCTCGTAGCTTTTCAAGAAGTTCTATACGAGGCGCTTTTAAATTTGGCGACAGGAGTTACCCAGCCGGTAATGACCGAGCCAAATTTAAAAGCCTCTGCTTGCAGTTGCGACCGCAAGGGAAGCAAAGCGAAGTATAGGGCAAAAAAACAAGCCGCTAAAATAAAAATTAAAAGGAGAAAAAATGGCAGAGTATTACAACCTCATCAAGTATTTCCACTACTTGTGTTTCATCTCGTGGATGGCGTTTTTGTTCTATCAGCCGCGCCTCTACGTCTATCACGCGGAAAATATGGACAAGCCGGACTTCGTGCGCGTCGTCGAGGTGCAGGAGTACAAGATGTACCACTACATCGGCTGGGTCGCGCTTATCGGCACGTTTTTGACGGGCATTTTGATCATCGTCGCGATGCCTGAGCTTTTGCGTAGCGGCTACGTGCACGTCAAGCTCACCGTCGTCGTTTTCCTCGCGGCGTTTCATCTAGATCTTGGCCGCTATATGGTGCAGCTACGCGAGAAACGCTGTAACAAAAGCGGTATGTTCTTTCGCGCTTACAACGAAGTGCCGACTATCGCGATGGTCATTATCATCTGGATGATGGTATATAAGCCGTTTTAACCGCTATAAATACGCGTTCCGAGGTGCGGCAAACCCGCTTTGCCTCGGGATCGCGAAGTTAAATTTAGCCTTAAGTTTTTGAGCCGTATCTTACAAATTCGGCATACAAAATTGAACCGATTTTTCATTATTGGGCTCAATTAAACCCAGTCTTCCAAACGACATTAACTCAAATTAAATCGCTAAAATTTGAAAATCTCCCCAACCTAAACGCTTCCGCGCATATCTTTCATTACGGATTTGAGATTTCGGCACAGGTTAGCTTGTGGGTTATTTTGGGAATTTTAAGCATCGGAGTTTTGGCTAGCTTATTTAAAACAAAATAGTAGAACGATCAAATTTATGCACATGACCGTTTTGATATGCTCTGTAGCCAAGTTTGAGCAAAACTCGGTACGCCTATTTTGCGCACCGAGTATAAAGTTAAATTTGTTCGAGCTTGCAAGCAAAATTAAATTTTAGCTTTATTTATTGCCTGCTCCAAATCCGCGATCAAATCATCCGAATTTTCGATACCGACGGCAAGGCGTAGCAAACCTTGAGTAATGCCGATTTTAGCTTGTAAATCCTGCGAATAAGATTCATGAGTCATTGAGGCCGGATGGCAGATTAGACTCTCTACGCCGCCAAGGCTCACGGCCAGGTCAAAAAGTTCTAGACTTTTAGCAAAAATTTTATAGTCGTAGCCATCCTTTAGCTCCAGCGAGATTAGCGCGCCGATGCCGCTAGCTTGGGCGTTTTGGATATGTTTTTCCTCGGCCGAAAATGAACCTGCGTAATACACGGTTTTAACGGCCGAGTTTTTCTCTAAAAACTCTACGATTTTTAGCGTATTTTCGCTTTGTCTATCAAATCTCACGCTAAGAGTTTTGAGGCCTCTTATTAGATTATAAGCATCTGCGGGGCTTAGCGTCGCGCCGAGAGTATTTTTCATAAAAGCTATACGCTCGGCTAGCGCATCGTCGTTCGTAGTCACGATTCCCGCAATTACGTCGGCATGTCCGCCGATATATTTCGTCGCGCTATAAACGACGATATCGGCACCAAATTTGAGGGCTTTTTGATAATACGGCGTCAAAAAAGTATTATCGACGACGACAAGCGCGCCGTTTTTACGAGCTAGCTCGGCTAACCGGGCGATATCCGTTACTCGAAGTAGTGGATTTGACGGCGTTTCGATAAATATCATCTTAACGTCTTCGTCTAGATGAGAGATTTTATTTAGATCTTCGACGAGTTCAAATTTGATCCCAAAATTTGCGAAAATACCGTTTGCGTAGCGGTAAGTACCGCCGTAAACATTGCTATTTAAAAGCACTTTGTCGCCGCTTTTTAGCAGGTTAAAAACAGCCGATGTCGCCGCCATACCCGAAGCCAAAGCAAAGGCGTATTTGCTGTCTTCAAATTTAGCGAAAAGCTCTTCAAATGCATTTCGCGTCGGATTTGCGCTACGAGAATAAGCGTACTTTTGAAAGTCGTCTAAACCGTCTTGCGCAAACGTCGTGGCTAGATAGATAGGCGGAACGACCGCGCCGTGAGGGTTGTTTTTAGCTTCGATGCCTTTTACGATTAGTGTATCTATTTTCATTTTTTTTCCTTTAAATTTTAAAAATCCATCGCCGAGATAAATTTGACTATACGTGGCGAATCACTGCTGAAAAATTCCTCAGCCGTACCGTCAAATTCGATATTGCCGCGCTCTAAAAATAAAATTCTATCCGCGACTTTGCGAGCGAAGTTCATATTATGCGTGACGATGATGAGCGAGTCGCGCTCCTTGCTAAGGCTGCCGATGACCTTCAAAACCTCGGCCTCAAGCTCCGGATCAAGCGCGCTCGTAGGCTCGTCCAAAAGCAAAAAATACGGCTTCATCGCAAGCGCTCGCGCTATCGCCACTCGCTGCGATTGACCGCCCGAGAGCCTGCTTGGATACTCGTGCTCCTTGCCCTTTAGCCCGACCTTTTCAAGTAGCGCCAAAGCCTCAATTTCTGCCTGCTCTTTCGGGATTTTAAGCACCTGCACGGGGCCTTCCGTTACGTTTTGTAGAGCCGTTAGATGCGGGAAGAGATTAAAGCTCTGAAAGACCATCCCCGTGTGCTCGCGAAAGGGCAGCATATCTTTTTGCGAAATTTTACCGGCGAAATTTATCTTATCGCTTCCGAGCTCAAGCTCGCCGCCATCCGGGATCTCGAGTAAATTTATGCAACGCAGCAGGGTTGATTTACCAGAGCCTGAGCTTCCTAAAATAACCGTAGTCTGCCCGTCTTTAAATTCCAAATTTAAGCCGTTTAAAACGACATTATCGCCGAATTTCTTAGTCAAATTTTTAAATTTTATCATCACACGTATCTTGAAAATCTTTTCTCGAGCCTGGCTTGCAAAAACGTCAAAAACGTGCAAACGATCAGATAAAAAAGCGCGGCAAGCACGTAAAGCGTGAGCGGATCGAAGGTGCGTGCGGCGATGCGCTGAGCGACCATAAACATATCGACCATCGTGATGGAAGCCGCAAGCGAGGTGTCTTTTAGCGTGCTGATAAAGATATTTGAAAGCGGAGGTAGCGAGATGCGCGCGGCTTGCGGAGCGATGATACGGCGTAAAATTTGCGCATAGCTCATCCCAAGCGCCGTAGCGGCTTCCCACTGGCCTTTGGGTACCGAAAGCACGGCCGCCCTAACGGCCTCGGAAGCGTAAGCGCCGATATTTAGGCTGAAAGTTATGATCGCCGCGCTCCAAACATCGAGCGTAACGCCCACGATCGGCAGACCGAAATATACGATAAAAAGCTGCACCAAAAGCGGCGTGCCGCGAAATATCCAGATATAAAATTCGCTAAATTGCTTTAAAATTTTGATATTTGCTATGCGCGCGATCGCCGTTAGCACAGCGATAAGAAGTCCCAGCGAAAAGGAGATCGCTGTAAGAGGCAGCGTCACCTTTATCATCGCTAGCGCCATAGGTTGTAGCGAGCTTAACAAAAGCTCGCTTATACGGTCAAATTCGTTCATCGCCATCTACCGAGAGACATCTTTGCCGAAATACTTGATCGAAATTTCAGCCAGCTTGCCTTCGTTTTTTAGCTCCTCTATCGCCTTGCTAATCTGCTCCGCAAGCTCCGTATTGCCTTTTGGTACGATAGGCGCGGTATAGTCGGTATCACGTCCCTCGGCGGCTATTTTAACCGGAGCGCCCGGGCGCTGCTTGAAGAAGTCGTA
>CAURRL010000073.1:0-6331 GCA_963526895.1 uncultured Campylobacter sp.
TCTAAAATCCGCAAAAATCTCAAAATCAAAACTACTCGCCGCGCTAGAAATCCTGCAAGCAGAAAACATAATCTCTGCCGCGCATTTTAAGAGCCTTTCGGAGTTTCTGCAGACCCTCGGCGCAGATTTGACCGCAGGGAACGAGCAAGAGGGCGCAAATTTTAAAAAATCAGACGTCTTTCATCAAAAAATAGACGCGCTAAACGATATCTGCGAGCAAATTTTATCGCTAAACCCGGGCGCGCACGTAGCAAACGCGGCAGTAAAAGCGCGGCAAAAAGCGCACGAGCTCGAGTTTAACGTCGCGGTTACCGGCGTCATAAACGCGGGCAAATCAACCCTGCTAAACGCGCTACTGGACAAGAAAATCCTGGGCGCCTCAAATGTGCCAGAAACCGTAAATTTGACCGTGCTAAAATACTCGCCCGAGCCTTTTGCAAAGGTAAATTTTTGGAGTAAGGCGGAGCTAAAAGAGCTTGGTATATCAAAAGATCAAGATGACGAAATAGCTCAAATTTACGGCGGCTTGGGCGTCAAATTTGAGGGCGATCCGAGCGAAACGGCGCAAAATTTAAGCGGCAAATTTGACGCGGACGGCGGCGAATCAAAAACCGCATTTAAAAGCTCTAGCGTGGGTCAAATTTGCTCCGACCAGCCCGTTAGCAAAACCGTTAAAACGGATGAGATCAAGCTCTACACCTCGGCGGACTCGAAATACGCTAAATTCGTAAAAAGCGTCGAACTCTACGAAAATTTGGAGCTTTTAAAGGACAACGTGCGCATCATCGACACGCCCGGCATCGACGACGCGGTGGCTGCGCGCGAGGAGCTGGTGCGGAGGTTTATGCGGGAATGCGATCTGATGGTGCACCTGATGAATGTCTCGCAAAGCGCCACGCAAAAGGATCTGGACTTTATCGTTTCAAGCCTGCAAAACTCGCATGCCGTAAAGCTCGCCGTGTTGCTAACTCACGCCGACGTGCTAAAAGAAGGCGAGCTAAACGAGGTCGCAGCCTACGCCAAAAAGAGCGTCGAGGGGCGCACGCGGGAGATCGGTATCGGGGCGGAGTTTTTCGCCGTGAGCGCCAAAAGCTACTTCGAGGGCGGGCAAAACAGCGGCGTCGAGGAGTTTAAGCAGTATCTTTACGAGACGCTTTTTGGGCAAAATAGCCAAAAATCGCGCCTTGGCATCGAGGCATATAAAAAGGAGCTCGGCCGCGTCTGCGCGCAGTTTGCGGCGGATACGCAAAGCGAGATTTTAAAACTAACGGGTTCAAATTTGAGCTTGTCGCAAAGGCTTTCTGAACTAAACGAACAAAAAGCCGCGCTAGCTAGCCGTCTAGAGGACGTGAGGGGCGCGGTAAAAGAGGAGCTGAAGCGCCTAGATATGGCTAAAACCGCGGCTAGCTACGAGCTTGGGCTAAAATCTCTTGCGCAAACGCTAAAGCAGCGCATCGCGGACGATGTAAACTACTCGGCCTCTAAAAAACAAAAGATCGATCCGCAGCGCCTCTCGCGCATCGCGCAAACGACAATCAAAGACGGAGTCATCGTCCTAATGCGTCAAAACCGCAACGAAATCGTGCGGCAAATCACCGCGTGCGCGCAAAATATCGCGCTAAAATTTAGCGAATTTGAGGGTAAAACGGCGACGGCCGAGATCTTTAGTATAAACGACTATCTACAATCAAAAGGGATAAATTTAGAGTGTGTCCAGGTTGCGGACACAGTGGCTAGCGCGGCAAACTCGGGCGCGCAAGGCGTATCCGAGGCTGCCAAACTAGCCGCAGAGGAGTTTTTGGGCGCCCGGCGGATCAAAAATTTCGTTTTCGAGCTTAGCGAATTTGAAAAAAGCGAGTTTAAAAAGCGTATCGAAGCTGCGCTAAAAGATAAAGAAAAGGCGCTTGCGATCAGTGAAGAGGCGCTAAAAATCGAGCTTGCCCGGCTAGCAAAAACTAGCGGGCGAGACTTGCAGGAGCTAGAGCGACTAAACTCGCAAAGCGAGGCAATAAATGCTATAAATTTGGAGCTGCAAAGTGTTTGAGGAGTTTATAAACGCGTATAAAACGCGGTATTTTAAGATATTTTCGGACGATTTTCACGGGCGATTTAGGCGGCTGCAAAACGAGCTAACCGAGCCCAAATTTCACCCCAGCGCCGAGCTAAAACAGGAGCTAAATAAACTCGATCTGTTTTTATCTAGCCCGCTTACGGTCGCTATCGTCGGCCAGTTTTCTAGCGGCAAATCTACGTTTTTAAACGCGCTTTTGGGTAGGGAGATTTTACCGTCGGGTCTAACTCCCGTGACCTCAAAGCCGACCTTTATCAGATACGGCGCCGCGCCAGGACTTAGCGTGCTTTACGAAAACGGCAGAGAGTTGTATCTAGGCGTCGAGGAGATCTCGCGCTTCGTCGATCAACGCGTGTTTGGCGATGAGGTTAGTAGGCTTTGCGTTTATGAGCCCTCTGAAATTTTAAAGTCGGTAAATTTCGTCGATACGCCGGGGCTAAACTCGCTTTCAAAGGCCGACACTGCCGTCACGCACGAAGTGCTAAAAGACGTCGCGGGCGTCATCTGGCTAAGCCTCGCCGATAACGCCGCGCGCGCTAGCGAGGCCGCGCAGATCGAGGAGTTTTTAGCTGGCGGGGGTAAAACGGCGATCTGCTTGCTAAATCAAAAAGATAAGCTAAGCAACGACGAGCTTGAGAGGCTCAAAACTCACGCGCAGGCCACATACGGGCGATTTTTCGAGCGCATTATCGCAGTTTCCGCCAAGCAAGCCGTAAAAGCGCAAGCCTCGGGCGATGCGGCGCTTTTGGCAGAGTCGAATTTTGACGCGGCGATAAGCGCTATCCGCGAGCTTTTTGGCGGCGAAGAGATAAAAGAAAAGTTCGTGCGCGAAAAGTGCGCTAGGCTGGTCGCCGTAAACGCTGCTCAGCACGAGCGAATCGCTAAAATTTACAAACAAGCGGGCGAGATAATCTCCAAATTTGATGCCGAGCTAGAGTCAAATTTAAAAGCCGTGCAAGAAAATTTTAAACCGAAAATCGAGCTGGCCTTTAACGAGCTAAAACACGTCGCAAAGCTCGTTGCAGACGAGATATTAGCCAGCCTAAAAAGCGTGAAAAAGTATAAATACGCGCCGCGAAAAACGCTGCTAAAGGGCGAGTATTTTGAAGCTAGCTCGTATGAAGCGGTGGATTTTGACAGCGACGAGGTGTTTTCAAAACTCATCTACAACGACGTGAAATTTGCCAAATTTTTTAGGACGTATAAGCGCGGTCTAAGCGCGCTGCAAGAGGAAATCGGCGCGGCGCTGGATGAAATTTACGAGCGGTTGGAGCGCGAATTTATGATTTATAAATCAGAATTTGAAAACGCGCAAAAAGAGGACGAAACACACTCTGATACCGTATTTGCCGACGTTAGGACGTATGCGGGGCAGGTTTATAGGACGTTTTTGCGAGACTATGAGACGGCGAAATTTAAGGGGCTGCAAAAGACGGCACTGTTTTTTGAAAAGCTAAATCTCAAAGTTGCCGCAAACTACGAAAACGCCGTCAAAATCGCCGTGTATTTTCTAAAAGAAAAGATCGCGGGTTCGATGCGCGCGCACGAGCAAAACGGCTTTGCGCTCTTTATACCGAGCTTTGACGAGGTGCAAGACCGCGTTTTGACTTCGCTAAATTTATACGAATTTGAAAACGAGATGCTTGGCAACGCGTCGTTTTTAAATAAAATTTTATCGGCATTAAAGAGCGAATTTGCGCAGATAAAAGACGAAAAACTAGCCAAGATCGCGGCTCTATCGGCCGGACACGAGAAACTAAGGGATGAAATTTTAAAAGCGGGCGAGAGGTTTGGTGAGCAAGATACCGTTTAAGCGCGTCGATCTAAACGATATTTGAAAGCTAAGTTAAAATTTGCTCCCAAATGGGCTTTTTGTCGTCGTTTTTAAAGCCTAAAAGCAGTTTGATAAATTTAAAAATAAAAATGACGAGTAAAACGGCTCAAAGGACGAAAGCGCCGACTAAAATTTAGTCGAAATGCTCTTTTGATATAAAGTAGATAATCGCGCATAGCGGAGCGCAAAGGGCTGCGATGCCTAAAAATAGCTTTGCTTGGCGTAGTAAAAAATCGCTCATGCTTGATAACCTTTTCAAATTTGAGTAGCTAGGGCTGCGATAAATTTAAATCGCTTGCCAAATTTTCGCCAGCCGAGCTGCAAATTTAACGCTTAAATTTACAAGAGCGCACCATAAAGCCGAGTATGTAACTCAATTTTAGAGCAAGCGCTATAAAATCTAGTTAAATTTGACTAGATTTAACCCACCATATATCAAAACTCAGGCAAATTTACCCGTCAAACCCAACCTTCTTATCCTCGCCGAAATTTGAGCTCATCTCGCGTTTGATCTCGCTTTCAAAATCGCTCATCGTAAATATCCCGTCCTCGCGCACGGCGACTTTTAGCGCTGTGTTTTTGAGCGCGAGCATGATTTGCGCGCCGCTTAGCTCAAATTTAGCCAGCTGTCTGACGTCGAAATTTTCCTCAAAGCTCGCATTTTCGGGCAGCACTTTGCGCCAGATCGCAAGACGAGCGGCGAGGTCGGGCTTTTTAAACTCGATCTTATAATCAAACCTGCGAGAAAACGCGATATCTAGGCTTTGCAAGAAGTTCGTCGTGGCGATGAGCACACCCTCAAACCGCTCGATTTGCTCCAAAAATATATTTTGCATTTGATTGTGCATCTTGTCCGCGCCGCTGCCGCCCTCGACGCGCGTGCTTAGAAACTGATCGGCTTCGTTTAGCAGCAGCACGGGCTCGCTCTTGCTTTTGGCACAGATTTCTTTGTAGGTGTCGAAAATTTTACGCACGTTTTGCTCGCTCTCGCCGACGTATTTGCTCAAAATTTTAGAGCAATCAAAGCTAAGAACCTGCTTTTTTAGGCTCTTTGCAAGGCTTAGCGCGCTCATGGTTTTGCCCGTACCCGGCGGCCCGTAAAAGATGATTTTGGCGTCCACGTTTTTACGCGACTTGATGCCCCAGCTAGATAGGCGCGCCAGCACGCGGCGATCTACTTGCTTTAGGATCGCGTCTAGTAGCTCCTTTACTTTGACATCCAGCACGACGTCGTTTATGTCGGTCGAGGGCTCGATGAGCTCAAAGATCTCCTGCTCTTTTACGAGAGTTTCTAGAGCTAGTTTTTTGCTTTTGCTCTCGGTTTTTGGGTGCATTACGCTTTGCAAAATTTCGTCGGTTATGTAAAACGTCCTGCTAAAGCCGCCGTAAGCGTTTAGCGACTCGTCGTAGTCGATTAGGCCGTTTTCGATCAGCTTTGAGCCCTCGTCCAGTAGGGCGCGGTTTTTGATGCGTTCGAATTCATCTGCGCTCAAAATCCCTACAAGTGCGTTTAGATCGCGGTTGGCGTCCGTTTCGCCGACGTACTCTTCCTTTAAAAGTGCGAGGAAAATAAGCTGCTCTTTGTCGTTTAGCGAGTTATCTTTGAAAATTTGCTCGACGGAGATCGAAATTTTGCTTAAATTTAGCCGTTTTTCGATGATGGCTTCTAGCTCTTTCACGTCTTTTTCGAGGCGGTTTTTGGCGTCGCTTGATACGTTTTTGCTAAAAAACGAGAGCTTGCCGTAAAGCTCCACGCGCAAAAACTGATCTTTTAGATAATCAAGATGATCGGCGTAGGGCGCGACTGCAGGTAGCGTAAGTCCAAACTCGCCCTCTTCTAAAATTTTTAGAAAAAGCGGCGAGAGCGAGATCTCGCTGTGAAGTAGACCGAGTAAATTTGAGCCAGCACCATCTGCGTTAGGGTTTTTAAATATAGAAAAGCCCTGCACGATCCAGCCGCTTTCTAGCAGGTTTTTTACGTCTGTAAGTCCTGCTAAAAATTTATACTCCTCGCTACCAAAAACCGCACAAAGCACGTCGTAGGCGCTACTTTGCGGAGTGCCCTCGACGTAGTTTTTGCTCAGGTGGCGTAAAATCTTCGCCTCGTTTTCGCTGCATTTTATGATCGAGGAAATTTTAGAATTTTGCTCGCCGCCGATAAACTCTATCAAAAACCGCACTAAATTTCACCCCTTATCTGATCCTTTAAAACGCGTTTGAGCACCTTGCCCGTCGCATTTTTAGGCAGTTCGTCTTTAAAATAAATCGTCTTTGGAATTTTAAAATTCGCCAAGTGTTTTTTGAGGTGCGCGCGGATATCTTTTTCATCCAGACTCATATCCTCTTTAAACTGGATAAAGGCCGTGACCTCCTCGTCCGCGTGCTCGTCTCTGACGCCGATAACGGCGGCAGCTTCGACTTCTGGG
>CAURRL010000074.1:0-6295 GCA_963526895.1 uncultured Campylobacter sp.
AAAGCGGTAAATAGACAAAAACCTGCGGCAGCAAAAGGTAGATATATTAAGAGTGCTGCTTTATCATTAACTATGAGTCCTTCTGTTTTACTTGAGACTCAAGAGCTTATGGATCTACGCTAATTTAGCTAATAAATTTTTATCTTAGATTGGAGATAGCAGAGGCTTTTGCTTAATCGTGCTTTTATGCCGCTCTGCTTGAAATCACTATTCGGAAATGAGAAAAACTAGATGACGATAAACGAAAAATCTGAAATAATCAGTAAACTTGAAGCCGAATTTAAAGAAAATGAAGCGATTATAGTTTGCGATTATCGCGGTCTTAGCACCAAAAAACTTGAAGCATTAAGAGATGCGGCTAGAGTTTTAAACGTAAAAGTTCAAATCGTAAAAAATACTCTTGCAAATATCGCTCTTAATAACGTTGAAAAGTCTGGTATGGTCTTAAAAGATACAAATATCTTTATCTGGGGCGATCAGCTTTCTGCTACTAAAGTTGCGGCTAAATTTGAAGAGACCAACAGCGAACTATTCAAAATCAAAACCGCTCACATTAACGGCGAAGTTGCAAGCGTTGAGAAGGTCAAGGCTCTATCTAAGATGCCTAGCCGTGACGAGTTGCTTGCTATGCTTTTGCAAGTTTGGAATGCGCCTATCCAAAATTTCACTATTGGACTAAATGCGCTTAAAGAGAAAAAAGAACAATCAGCTTAATTTAAATTAAAAAAATAATAAGGATTAAAAATGGCAATTACTAAAGAGGACGTATTAGAATTTATCTCTAATCTTTCAGTATTAGAGCTAAGTGAGCTAGTAAAAGAATTTGAAGAGAAATTTGGCGTAAGCGCTGCTCCAGTAATGGTAGCAGGTGGCGCAGTAGCAGGTGGCGCAGCCGATGCAGCTGAAGAGAAAACAGAATTTAACGTTATTCTAGTTGACGGCGGCGACAAGAAAATTAACGTTATTAAAGTTGTTCGCGCTCTTACAGGTCTTGGCCTTAAAGAGGCTAAAGACGCAGTCGAGCAAACTCCTTCCGTTATCAAAGAGGGCGTTAGCAAAGACGAGGCTGAAGCAGCTAAAAAAGAGCTTGAAGAAGCTGGCGCTAAAGTCGAACTTAAATAATTTCACTTATTTTTACAAAGGAGGCGACGCCTCCTTATTTAATTTTTGCAAAGATGCCGCAGACGTGCGGTTATTTACTTTCTTTCAAACTTATACCATGAGGTAGAATATGCTAAATAGTTTATACTCAGGAAATCGTCTTAGGGTTGATTTTTCAAATGTTGCCAAAGAGATCGATGTTCCTAACCTACTACAATTACAAAAAAAGAGTTTTGACCAGTTTTTAAACGTAGATAAAAATCAAGGCGAAAGCGGTATAGAAAAAGTTTTCAAATCAATATTTCCCATACATGATCCGCAAAACCGCTTAAGCTTGGAATACGTAAGCTCTGAAATCGGAAAGCCAAAATATACGATCAGAGAGTGCATGGAGCGCGGGCTTACTTATTCTGTAAATTTAAAAATGAAAATAAGGCTGATCGTTCACGAGAGAGATGAAAAAACAGGCGAGAAGATCGGCATAAAAGATATAAAAGAGCAAGAAATTTTCGTTCGCGAAATTCCTTTGATGACGGATAGAATTTCATTTATTATTAACGGCGTTGAGCGCGTGGTAGTAAATCAACTACACAGAAGTCCGGGTGTTATATTTAAAGAAGAGGAAAGCCCGACGGTAGTAAATAAACTTATTTATACGGCTCAAATCATTCCTGACCGCGGTAGCTGGCTATATTTTGAATATGACACAAAAGACGTACTTTATGTGCGTATCAACAAGCGCAGAAAAGTACCTGTAACTATCCTATTTAGGGCGCTTGGATACAAAAAACAAGATATTATTAAACTATTTTATCCGATACAAACGCTAACGATAAAAAATAACAAATTTTTGACTCCGTTTAATTCAGATGATTATCAAGGCAGGGTCGAATACGACATAAAAGATGAAGAAGGTAACGTTTTACACGAGGCTGGCAAAAGGCTAACCAAGAAAAAAGCAGATAAGATTATTGCCGACGGCGTCAAGTTTGTCGAATATCCGACTGAAATTTTGGTAAATAGGTTTTTAGCTCACCCGGTTATCGACAAAAACAGCGGCGAGGTGCTTTATGATACTCTTGCACAGCTTGATGAAAATAAATTGGTTAAAATTTTGGCTGATCAAGAGAGTATCGAGATAGCAAACGACCTGGCTGCGGGCGTGGACGACGCGATCATAAATTCATTTATCGCCGATAACGAGACGCTAAAACTACTACGTCAAACCGAAAACGTCGACGACGAAAACGATCTTGCGGCGATAAGAATTTATAAAGTTATGCGTCCAGGCGAGCCGGTCGTTAAAGACGCTGCTCGCGCTTTCGTAAATGATTTGTTCTTTAATCCTGAAAGATATGATTTGACGGGTGTCGGTCGTATGAAAATGAACCATAAGTTGGCGCTTGAAGTACCTGAATACGTAACGGTTTTGACCAATGAGGACATTATAAAAACGGCAAAATATTTGATAAAGGTCAAAAACGGACAAGGACACATAGACGACCGCGATCACCTCGGCAACCGCCGTATCCGCTCTATCGGCGAGCTTTTGGCAAATGAGCTTCACCTGGGCTTTGTAAAAATGCAAAAGGCTATCAGAGATAAATTTACGACGCTTGGCAATACCGAAGAGATTATGCCTTACGATTTGGTTAATCCAAAAATGATAACCACGACGATAATGGAATTTTTCACCGGCGGTCAGTTGAGCCAGTTTATGGATCAGACTAACCCGCTTAGCGAAGTTACGCATAAGCGCAGACTTTCAGCGCTGGGTGAGGGCGGCCTCGTAAAAGATAGAGCCGGATTTGAGGTGCGCGACGTTCACCCAACTCACTACGGCAGAATTTGCCCGGTAGAAACACCGGAGGGTCAAAACATCGGTCTTATCAACACGCTTTCTACTTATGCAAAGGTAAATAATCTGGGCTTCGTAGAAGCTCCGTATAAAAAAGTCGTAGACGGCAAAGTAACTGACGAGATCGTTTATCTAACGGCGACTCAAGAGGAAAATTTGGTTATCGCTCCAGCCTCTACCGCGCTTGATGAAAGCGGCTATATAGTAGAGGACTTGATCGAGGCTAGACAAGACGGCGAGATGATACTGGCTAAACGCGAGGATGTTAAGCTTATCGACCTTTGCTCCGGCATGATAGCTGGTGTTGCGGCATCGCTTATTCCGTTTTTGGAGCACGATGACGCAAACCGTGCCCTCATGGGATCAAACATGCAACGCCAAGCAGTGCCGTTACTTCGCTCGTCCGCTCCTATCGTAGGAACCGGCATGGAGAGCACCGTAGCTCGCGACGCATGGGAAGCAATCAAGGCAAGACGCGCTGGAGTAGTCGAAAAGGTGGATAATAAAAACATCTTTATCCTTGGTGAAGACGAGGCGGGCCCATATATCGATCACTACTCAATGGAGAAAAATTTAAGAACCAACCAAAACACGACTTTCTCTCAGCATCCTATCGTTAAAAAAGGCGAAAGCGTAGCGGCCGGGCAGATCATCGCCGACGGTCCGTCTATGGAGCGCGGTGAACTAGCTATCGGTAAAAACGCGCTGATAGCTTTTATGCCGTGGAATGGCTATAACTACGAGGATGCGATCGTAATCAGCGAAAAAATGATCCGAGAGGATGCGTTTACGAGCGTGCACATTTACGAAAAAGAGATCGAAGCGCGCGAGCTAAAAGACGGCGTTGAGGAGATCACAAAAGACATCCCGAATATCAAAGAGGAGGATCTACTTCACTTAGATGATAGCGGCATAATAAAAATCGGTACGCAAGTAAAACCGGGCATGATCCTAGTCGGTAAGGTTTCCCCAAAAGGCGAGGTTAAGCCAACGCCTGAGGAGCGCTTACTTCGCGCGATTTTTGGAGAAAAAGCCGGTCACGTGGTAAATAAATCCCTTTACGCGACTGCGTCAATGGAAGGCGTCGTCGTAGACGTTAAAATATTTACTAAAAAAGGCCACGAAAAAGATAACCGTTCAAATAAAGTTTATGAAGAAGAAAAAGCGGCTTTTGAAAAAGAACACCACGATAGACTCTTGATGCTAGACCGCGAAGAGATGCTAAAAGTGGGTGCTCTACTTTGTAAAACGCCTTTGAGTTCTGCTCAAACTATCGGCAAAAAAACCTATAAAAAAGGCGAGAAAATCGATAAAGAAGAGTTTGAAAACATCAACCGCTTTACTCTAAGCGCGATCGTTAAGGGCTTTTCAAAAGACGTTCAAAAATCATACGACGACATAAAAAATCATTTCCAAAACGAGAAGAAAAAGCTCAAAGAAGAGCATGATGCAAAGATGGAAATTTTAGAAAAAGACGACATCTTGCCAAGCGGCGTAGTTAAGCTCGTTAAAGTCTATATCGCGACCAAGCGTAAGCTAAAAGTAGGCGATAAGATGGCGGGCCGCCACGGAAACAAGGGTATCGTCTCAAACATCGTCCCTGAGGTTGATATGCCGTATCTGCCGAGCGGTCAGCCGGTCGATATCGTGCTAAACCCTCTGGGCGTTCCTAGCCGTATGAATATCGGTCAAATTTTAGAAAGCCACTTGGGCCTTGTCGGCTACCGCTTGGGCGAACAGATAAATCAAATTTTCCAAGAGAAAAAAGGCGAGTGGGTAAAAGAGCTACGAGCCAAAATGATCGAGATAGCCTCGGCCTCTAAATTTATGGATGCTAAAAAGACTCTAGGCAAAATGAGCGACGAGTTGCTTTTAGATTACGCTAGAGACTGGGCTAACGGCGTCAAATTTGCCACGCCTATATTTGAGGGCGTTAGGGTCGATGAGCTGATGAAACTATTTGAGCTAGCTAAGATCGATATGGACGGTAAGACCGAGCTTTACGACGGACGCACGGGTTCAAAGATCAAAGAGCGCGTAAACGTCGGATGTATGTATATGCTCAAGCTTCACCACCTAGTCGACGAAAAAGTCCACGCTAGAAGCACGGGTCCATATAGCCTAGTTACTCAGCAGCCAGTCGGCGGTAAGGCGCTATTTGGCGGACAAAGATTCGGAGAGATGGAGGTCTGGGCGCTTGAGGCATACGGTGCGGCCCATACGCTTCGCGAGATGCTAACGGTCAAATCAGACGACGTCGAGGGACGTTTGTCTGCGTATAAAGCCCTAACTAGGGGCGAAAATGTGCCTGAAACTGGCATTCCTGAGACATTTTTCGTTCTAACAAACGAGCTAAAATCATTGGCGCTTGATGTCGAGATATACGATGAGGATGAAAATAATGAGTGAGTTAAAACCTATTGAAATAAAAGAAGAACGCAGACCGCGCGATTTTGAGGCATTTCAGCTTCGTTTGGCAAGTCCTGAAAGGATAAAATCATGGAGCCACGGCGAGGTCAAAAAACCCGAAACCATAAACTATCGCACGCTAAAACCTGAGCGTGACGGTCTATTTTGCGCTAAAATTTTCGGTCCGATCCGCGACTACGAGTGCCTATGTGGTAAGTATAAAAAAATGCGCTACAAAGGTATCAAGTGCGAAAAATGCGGCGTCGAGGTAACTAGCTCAAAGGTGCGCCGCTCTAGAATGGGTCACATCGAGCTCGTGACTCCAGTTGCGCACATTTGGTACGTAAATTCGCTCCCGAGCCGCATAGGAACGTTGCTCGGTATAAAGATGAAAGACCTTGAGCGCGTACTTTACTACGAGGCGTATATCGTCGAGAGTGTTGGCGACGCGTTTTACGATACCGAAAATAGCAAAAAAGTCGAAATTTTCGACGTTCTAAACGAAGAGCAATACGTTTCTTTAGCTTCTCGCTTTGAAGAGAGCGGATTTAGAGCTAGAATGGGCGGCGAAGTGATCCGCGATTTGCTAGCAAATATCGATTTAGTCGAGCTTTTAAACACCCTAAAAGACGAGATCAGCGCGACAAATTCGGAAGCCAAGAAAAAAACCATAGTAAAAAGACTAAAAGTTGTTGAGAGCTTTTTAAATTCTGGTAACCGCCCTGAGTGGATGATGATTACAAATTTACCGGTTCTTCCGCCGGATCTTCGCCCGCTTGTTAGTCTTGACGGCGGTAAATTTGCGGTTTCTGACGTAAACGACCTGTATCGCCGCGTTATCAACAGAAACGCGCGTTTAAAACGCCTTATGGAGCTTGACGCGCCTGAAATCATCATTAGAAACGAAAAGCGTATGCTTCAGGAGTC
>CAURRL010000075.1:0-6290 GCA_963526895.1 uncultured Campylobacter sp.
ATATAAGGCTCCTAAACGATAACAAGCCGCAGACTCTCTCTCGTCACAAGCTTTTTGATATAGCTGGATTGCTTTTTTATAGTCCTGTTTTACGCCCTGGCCGTTTGCGTATGAAACTCCTAAATTATGGCAAGCCCCGGTATTTCCTCCGTCGCAATCCGTTTAATAAAACTGATATGATTTTTGATAGTCTTGTTTTACGCCCTGGCCGTTTGCGTATAAAAAACCTAAACCGCTACAGCCACCGGTATTTCCATCATCACAAGCTTTCTGCCATAATTTGGCCGCTTTTTGATAGTCGCCCTTGCCATAGGCTTCTTGCCCTAGCTCAAAAAGATTTTTTGAAAATCCAACAGAAAACAAAACGACGAGTAAAACAAAAACTCTTTTCATCTCTACTCCTTTGTATATAAAATATTTAAATTGTATTTTGTCTTTTTTGGGCTTAGATTATTGTTAATTATTTTGGCTCGAGATAAACTAAGCGGATTTTAGCCGCCACGTTATCATATCTAAATGCTACTTTGCTACGTTTTGCCTACAAGAACGCGGTTTTCATCGAAATCTACCGGCGCTTATATCGGCATTGAATTTTGCCGAATAAATTTAAAAACCTTGTTTATTATTTTGTGCAGTTATAAATAATACCAAAATATTTTTCTTATACTTTAAATATGATTTATCTCAAAAATTTAATAAATAATAAGCTTTGCAGGGATACAATTTCATTTAACAAATATCTTCAAAAGGAGTAAAAATGAAAATCAAGTCTTTGGCGCTTATGCTTTTAGGCGTTAGCGCTTATGCGCATTTTGGTATGGTCGTGCCGTCAAATTCGACCGTGGACGACGAGAAAGAGGCGAATTTGCAGATCACCTACAAATTTACCCATCCTTTTGAGGGCGATATGATGAATCTGGCCCTTCCAAACGAGGCGGGCGTTTTCGTAAACGGCAAAAAAGAGGCGATAAAAGGCCTAAAAGAGCTAAAAGAGGATAAATTTAGCTATTTTACGGCTAGCTACGACGTAAAAGAGCCCGGCATTTATCAGTTTTATATGGATCCAAAGCCGTATTTCGAGCCTGCAGAGGATAAATTTATAAGGCATATAACAAAAACCGTCGTCGATGCCTACGGCTACGGAGAGGGCTGGGATAAACCGGCCGGGCTAAAAGCCGAGATAGTGCCGCTAACGCGTCCGTACGGGCTTTATAAGGGAAATTTATTTTCAGGCGTGGTTTACTATAAAGGAAAACGCGCCAAAAACGTAACCGTCGAGGTAGAGTACTATAATACCAAAGGACTAAAAGCTCCGTCCGATGCGCACGTAACTCAGGTCGTAAACACCAACGAGCAGGGCGAATTTAGCTTTGCGATGCCGCTTGAGGGCTGGTGGGGATTTGCCGCGCTCATAGACGACGATCAAAAGATCAAACACGAGGGCAAAGAGTATCCAGTGGAGCTTGGAGCCGTCATCTGGGTGCAAACAAAAGAGTATAAATAATGCACATTAGCGAAGGCGTTTTAAAACCTGAAATCATCGTGCCTTGCTCGGCCCTTTGCGTTGTTTTGGTCTCAAGCTTGATTTACAAGCTAAAAACGAGCGAGATACCAAAAGTAGCAGCCGTCAGCGCGATGTTTTTTATGGCGTCTTTTATCCACGTGCCCATCGGCGTCACGTCGATACATCTCGTGCTAAGCGGCCTTGCGGGGGCGTTTTTGGGTGCAAATGCTGTTTTAGCTATTTTTATCGCGCTATTTTTTCAGGCCTTGCTTTTTGGTTACGGCGGACTTAGCGCGCTTGGCGTAAATTTGCTCATTATCGCTTCTCCCGCGCTTCTTAGCCCATATCTTTTAAAGCTATCTTTTAAGCGATATAGATCGTTTTTTTGGTTTTTGATCGGGTTTTTGCCTATACTTTGCTCTTCGGTTTTGCTCTCCTTGACGCTTGTTTTAAATGGCAAAGAATTTACGCCCGTGGCCGCGCTTGTTTTTACTTCAAATTTAGCCCTTATGGCGCTTGAGGGGATCATCTCGCTTTTTGCGCTTTCTTTTATTTATAGAGTTAAAAAGGATCTTTTGATTTGCTAAAAATACTTTTAATCATGCTTTTAGCAAGCTTTCTAAACGCGCACTCGCTAAAAGGCTTTGCAAAGCAAGAGGGCGAATTTATCGAGATAAAAAGCTATTTTTACGGAAATTCCCCTTGTAAAAACTGCCCCGTATCTTTCATAAAAGACGGCGCCCAGATCGGAGGCGCGCAAACCGATGAAAACGGCTTTGCCAGAGCTAAAATCCCAGCAGATGAATTTGAAATCCTGATCGACGGCGGACTAGCGCACGAAAAAAGGATAAAATTTACCGCAAACAAAGACGAGCTAAAAAGCGCCGAAAGTAACGCGTCAAGTGATGCCTCAAAGGCCAAATTTGACGAAAGTGAGGAGGATTTTGGGGCTTACGCGCTTAAATTTATCCTTGCGTTTGTCGGAATCGGGCTGTTTTTTGGCGGAATTTATCTGGTAAAAAGAGGCAAATGAACCTATCCGTTTTGCTCGTTTGCTTTACTTTTTTTAGTTTCAAAGTCTCGCTTTCAAGCGCTACGGACGTGGTTTTTATCGCGCCCGTGCTTTTTTTGGCGATTTTAAATTTTAAAAATCTTTTTGAAATTTTAAAATCCGTTTTAAAACTAAATATTTTTATAATCTTAGTCGTCTTAAGCCTCATTCTTTACGAAGAGTACGCGCTTGCAAAGCTGATATTTGTAAGGTCAAATTTGATCATACTTTTTGGACGGCTGGCTTTTTATAGGAGCGATTATTTTAGTATCGCGCTTGCGGTTTCGTCGCTAAATTTAGGCGACAAGCTAACGGCGATTTTTTATTTTAGCGCCAAATTTACGACCGATCTTAAAACGATATTTATAAGGCTAAAAAAGACTCTAAAAGTTCGAGGATTTGAGCCTAAAGCCTCGCTTTTTACCTATAAAATTTACGCAAATTTGGTCGCTATGCTTTTTTTGGAGGCGTTTTATAAGGCTAGCGTCCTTGAAAAAACCTTTGTTTGCAGGGGATTTGACGGCAAACTTTACGGAGCTAAAAGCCTCAAAATAGGCGCGAAAGACGCCGCTATAATCGCTTTAACGGCGTGTTGTTATATTTTTAGTTTAGGAGTCACGATATGAGCTGCACGATAAGCCTAAAAAACGTCTGCGCAAAAATAGGCGAAAGAACGCTTTTTGAAAATCTAAATTTAAACGCGACGCACAAAGACAAAATCGCTCTCATAGGCCCAAACGGCTGCGGTAAAAGCACCTTGCTCGAGATAATGGCGGGGCTTAAAGCGCCTTGCGGCGGGCATATCGAGCTTTTTCACCATAAAATTTCAAATCTCGAGGAGTATAAGCCGTTTCGCCGCGACGTGGGCTATCTTTTTCAAGAAAGCAACGATTGTTTCATCTGCCCTAGCGTACTTGACGACGTGATGTTTTCGCTACTTAGCCGCGGCGAGGACGAGGATGGCTCTCGCGCAAAAGCTGAGAAAATTTTACGAGAGCTTGAAATTTGGCATCTAAAAGACGAGATCGTTTTTAACCTCTCGGGAGGCGAGAAAAAGCTCGTCGCGCTAGCCGGGATACTGGTGGCCGAGCCTAAAATTTTGCTACTTGACGAGCCTACGACCGCGCTTGATGCGGATATGCAAAGAAGGATAGCCGCTATCTTAAAATCCCTTGACGTCACGCAGATAATCGTCTCTCACGACAAGGAATTTATAAGCGACGTAGCGAGCGTAATGTACCGCCTAACCAAAAGCGGACTAGAGCCGATATAAAATATCCTTATCTATACTTCTTTAAAAAATCTCCGAAAATAACAAAATTTATCAATGTATAATGATATATTTCATAAAATTGATAAATTTTATTTCAAAGGAGAATTTTATGAAAAAATTACTACTTATTTCTATCGCGGCCGCGGTTGCCTTTGGCGGCGAAAATTTGCTCGTGGGAGCTGGCGGCGGATACAAAAAACCCGTCAGCGAAGTGATAGAAAATCTAAAAAAAGACGGCGTGCAGATCGAGGGCGCGTTTGCAAATTTAGGCCAAATCACCATCCAAGCAAAAGAGGGTAAGATGGCTGCGATCGTGGGCGACGAGGCGTTTTTAAAGAAAACGGATCTGGATATAAAAGGCTATGAGCGCATCGGCAAGGGCGCGTTAGTGCTAGTCACGCCAAAGGGCAAGCAGATAAAAGACGCCTCTGAGCTAAAAAACCTAGCTAAAATCGCGATGCCGGACTCCAAAAAAGCGATCTACGGCGTGAGGACGACGGAGTTTTTGAAAAACTCTGGGTTAGAGGCCGATCTAGCGCCTAAGATGCTGCCCGTCGCGGGCGTACCGCAAGTAGTCGCCTACGTCACGAACGGCGAGGTGGACGCGGGCTTTATCAACTCGACCGAAGCAGTCGCCAGAGCTGACGAGTTTGGCAGCATGATTTACATCGACGAGGCGCTTTATAGCCCCGTTTTTATCTCGGCGGCAAAGCTTCCGGCGTGCGAAGGTAGCGAGGCTTGTGCTAAATTTATAGACGAGATAAAAACTCCTCGATCGAAGGAAATTTTCGCTAAATTTGGGCTAAAATAATTTAAATTTACGAGCTTTTGGCTCAGCCGAATTGTCTTCAAATTTGACGTAAAATTTGCGTCAAATTTGATTAAACGTTAAAATTTACTCGCTAAATTTAACTCAAACGAAAAGCAAAATTTAACGAAAAAAGGAAAAATTTGCACGAACTCGCCTGGCTCGTCCATCCGCTACTTTTAAGTGCCAAAACGCTCGCCGTGACTTTTGTGCTGCTTCTATTTTTGGGGCTTGGCGCGGCTTATTTTTTGGCGTTTTACCGCGGTAAATTTAAGGCCGTCTTAGAAGCGGCCGTGATGTTTCCGCTCATTTTTCCGCCGATTGCTACGGGATTTTTGCTACTTTACGTCTTGGGGCGAAACGGCGTGATCGGCAAGGCGTTAAATTTACAGATCGTTTTTAGCTTTTCGGCTCTCGTCATAGCTTCGTTTTTGGCGGGCTTGCCGCTCTTTGTAAAGCCTGTCCAAAGCGCACTTGAAAGCCTGCCTAAAAGCCTAATCGAAGCGGGTCAAAGCCTGGGCAAAAATCGCTTTGAGATCGCCGTTTTTATCCTCATTCCAAACGTATTTAAAAGCGTCATTTCGGCGCTCGTTTTAGCCCTGGCTCGCGGCCTTGGCGAGGTCGGTATCACTCTGATGTTAGGTGGAAATATCGTGGGCAAAACCGACACCGTTTCGCTAGCGATATATAACGCGGTTTACGACGGCGAAAACGGCCGCGCGCTAATTTTGAGCGTTATTTTGGTCGTGCTTAGCTTGGTGCTTTTTGGGTTTATAAATTTTCTCGAGCGAGCCAAAAAATAGACTAACATCGTAAATTTGCCATTTTAAACGCGTACAGCCGAGAGCACTCCAAATTTACCACGAGTGTAAAACAAAATACGGCTTTGCGAGCATAAATTCATTATTTTTTTGCTACAATAAGAAGTTTTGAACTTTAACTATTTAGGAGAAATTTCTATGAAAAAAGAAGACATAAAAGAGCTGATCGAGTTTTTTAACGAGATGGACATGAACCGCATAAAGATAAAAAGCGGGGATTTTGAGGTCGAGCTTGAAAAATTCGCCGACTGTTGCGAGCTGCCAAAGCCCGTCGTCCAAGCTCCAGCCCCGACGCCGACTCCGGTAAACGTCGTGGTAAGCTCAGAGGTCAAAGCTCCTGCTAATTCTCCAAAAGACAGCATAAAATCGCCTATGGTCGGTACTTTCTACACAGCTCCGAGCCCGGGCGCGGCACCGTTCGTAAAGGTCGGTCAGCGCGTAAGAAAAGGCGACGTCGTTGGTATCATAGAAGCTATGAAAATAATGAACGAGATCGAGGCCGAATTTGACTGCCAGATCACCGAGCTGCTCGTATCAGACGGTCAGCCGGTCGAGTTTGGCTTGCCGCTATTTGGCGTGGAGAAAATTTGATGGAAATAAAAAGAATTTTAATCGCAAATCGCGGCGAAATCGCGCTGCGAGCCTTGCGAACGATAAAGGAAATGGGTAAAGAAGCCGTCGTGGTCTACTCCACGGCCGATAAAGACGCGCTCTACGTCAAATACGCCGACGTCGCGATCTGCATCGGCAAGGAGCGCTCAAGCGACAGCTACCTAAATATCCCCGCTATCATCAGCGCAGCCGAAATCAGCGAAGCAGATGCGATATTTCCG
>CAURRL010000076.1:0-6270 GCA_963526895.1 uncultured Campylobacter sp.
ATTTGGAGGGGCTTATTTAAATTTACTTTTTTAGCGGCGAAGGCTAAATTTGAGCTAAATTTACGCTTTTTACTGTGAGCAAAACTAGGGTCAAATTTGACTCGTCGCGCGATTTGCCAAATTTAAGTCCAAATTTTGCGCCCGTTTTTTAAAAACCAAACGCTTAAATTTAAGCCGCGATATATGCGTATATAATTATAATATCTAACGAAAAAAGCGACAAACAGGCGAGCCAAAAGGCTTTTACGTAATCAAATTTAAAGGAAAAAACATGATGAACAAAACTATCTTATCGGCTATTTTAGTAGGAGCTACCGTTTTAACCCTAAGCGGTTGCTTTGATTCGGGCGTTAAAGATGGCAGACCGTCAAAGCCTAGCGGCAAGATAGCAAAAAGCCTAAAAGAGGTTTGCGACAATCCAAATACCAAATATGACGCTTTGGTAGCCGATCTAAAAGTAAAAATGCTTGACATGACTGGTAAAGCCGATAAATGGGTTTTCTTTTACGATCAAGATAACCAAGATTTTAAAACTACAATAAGAACCACAACAACGAATTATCAGATTCAACATCTAGTTATTCCACAAATAGAATTTTCAAACGTTCATTTAGAGGCGCAAGAACCTAAATGCGAAATGGAATCAAACCCGTATAAAGAAAAAATACTACAAGATAAATATATAACGCACAAAGAAGCGGCAGAATACGAAAAAGTAATTTCAATAAAAACAATAATAAAAGTAAAAGAAATATAGGAAATTTATGCAAGAAAAACGGCGCTTGCTATGAGGCGCCGCCAAATTTGACTCAAAAACCCATGATCCAAAAGGTGCGTGATTAGGATTTTAAAACCAAGAGCGATGAGGATAGCGCCGCCTAAAATCAGCGCCTTTTGCTCCAAAAACTCTCCCGCAAATTTACCGACGTAAAACGCCGCGACGCTAAGCGCGAAGCACACTATCCCGATCACGGCAGCGCTAAAGTAGATGTCCGCGGCCGTAAAGCTCAGCGTCACGCCCACGGCTAGCGCGTCGATGCTGGTGGCAAATCCGCCCGAGAGCAGCATCTTCGTATCAAGGCTCACGGCCTGCGCGGGCTCGTTTCTACAGGCTTCGCGGATCATCTTTACGCCCAAAAAGCCCAAAATCGCAAACGCGATAAAGTGGTCGATCTGCGCGATAAATCTAGCAAACGCAGCACCCAAAAAATAGCCCGCAAGCGGCATCGCCGCCTGAAAAAATCCAAAAACAAATGCGATAAATAAAATCTTTGATAGCACGAGATTGCGGTATTTTGCGCCGTTTGCGATACTGAGCGCCGCCGCGTCCATGGCAAGCGCGATAGAGAGAAGTAAAAGCTCCATTTCGTCCTTTCAAAAAGGCTAATTTTAGCTTAAAATTTACTTCTTGCGGATAATCTCGCTCAAATTTACGACTAAAGTTGACGCCCTAAATCACCCACCGCAAAGACGAACGGGGGCTTATAAATTTGCGCTTAAATTTAGCCCTTAAATCACGGCTCAAATTTGCGCTTTAAATTTTGCAAATTTAGCCCGCCGTGCCGTAAAGATGCGGGTAAATTCGCCCTAAAAAGGCCCAAATTTACCCGTTTAAAAGCTGAAATTTAATATCATAACCGCCGAATTTTACTTTAAGGAAAAACGATGAAGAAAAGTTTGATCTTATGCGCGGTTTTGCTCGCCGTTTCGGCTCAGGCTAATTGGCAAGAGACGCTAAATCAAGGCGCGCAGATACTGGGCGCGGCAAACTCGGGCGACTACAAAAGCGCGGTTAGCAGGGCTCTAAACGCGGCCGTTAAGGAGCTATCAAACGGAGGATTTCTAAACAACGCCACGGCTAAAATCCCGCTGCCAAAGAGCCTAGAAACGGCGGCAAATTTGGCTAAAAAAGTGGGCGGCGAAAAGTGGGCTAACGAGCTAGTAACCTCGATAAATAACGCCGCAAGCGCGGCCGTGCCGGGGGCTGCGGACGTATTTTCGGGCGTGATAAAAAACATGAGCGACGCGGACGTGAAAAAGGTGCTAGAAGGCGGCAAGGACAGCTTTACGAAGTTTTTACAACAAAACTCGAGCCAGAAACTGCAAGCCGTGTTTAAGCCGATCATTACCAAAATGATGAGCGATAATACCTTTGCTACCGCGTACAACGGGCTAAATTCGTTCGTCGCGGGCAGCGCGCTGGCAAAATCAGATACCGCAAAGCAGCTAAAAGGCATCGCAACTAGCATGGGCGCGGGCGAATACATACCGCAAGAAAACGAGGATCTAAACGACTACATCACGCGCAAGACGCTAGACGGGCTATTTAACGTGATGAGCGAAAAGGAAAGCTCGCTAAGGGGCGGCGCCGTGGAGCAGGGCACGAAAATCCTGCAGGGAATTTTTAAGTAAAAATAAGGGAGAATAGTGAAAAATAGTTTGGAATTTCGCGCCGACGTAGGCATGATATTTGTTGCGATAGTCTTTGGTCTGGGCTATCTGCCTACCTCGCTAGCGCTTGCTACTAACGGCGTTTTTGGCGTTTTGTTTTGGAGATTTTTGCTAGCGGCGATCATAGCTGGGGCGATATTTTATAAAAAGCTAAAAGACGTAAGCGCGCCTGATATAAAATCGGGCGTGATCTTGGGTCTGTTTTTGTTCGCGGGATTTGTCAGTCAGACTTTTGCGTTTAAGTACGCCGACACCTCGTCCGTGGCCTTTATCATCGGGCTAAACGTGGCCTTGGTGCCTTTTATCGCGGCGGGGCTTTTTAGACATAAAATTTACTCCTACGCGTATGTCGGCGTGGCGTTT
This sequence comes from uncultured Campylobacter sp., assembly GCA_963526895.1. Lineage (GTDB taxonomy): Bacteria > Campylobacterota > Campylobacteria > Campylobacterales > Campylobacteraceae > Campylobacter_A. The sequence goes on from CAURRL010000076.1 coordinate 2,815, forward strand.
GCGGTGGCGGGGCTTTATATGATAGGCGATACGAAGGTCGGCTTTGGCTTGGGCGAGATTTTGGCTCTGGTTTGTGCGTGCGCCTACTCTTTTCACATCGTGCTCACCAACCGCCTGGTGCAAAAATGCAACCTCGTAAATATGGTTTATTTTGAAATTTTGACACTAATCGCGCTTTGTTTTGTGGCTATTTTGGTTTTTGAGGACGCTAAAATCGCTCCCGTCGTGGACAAGGCGTTTATCATAGCGATGCTAGTCGTGGGCGTGCTAGGTACGGCGTTTGCGTTTTTCGCGCAGGCCTTGATGCAAAAATTTACCACGCCCGTTAAAACGGCGATATTTTTCACCCTTGAGCCCGTAACCGCCGGAGCGATGGGATATTTTATCGGCGCGGAGGATATCAGCGCGTATAGGCTTTGCGGTGCGGCGCTTATCTTGGTCGGAGTTTTGATCAGCGAGATAGGCAGCTACCTGCGCGCCAAAAAGGAAAATTTAGCCTAAATTTCGGCGTTTTTTGTTTGGCGTTTTGCTCAAAGCGCCGATCCGCCGTAAGATCAAATTTATCAAATCGCCGTCAAATTTACTCTCGCGGCGATTTTCCTTCTTAAATTTATCGCCCTTTTTGCCAGCTAACAAGAGGGCGGCGACTCTCAAATTTGACGCGATAAAGCCCGAATTTAGTCAAATTGCGTTAAATTTGCCCCTTAAATTTAGCTAAAGAAATCAGATGAAAAAATCAACCGAATTTAAGGCCGACCTCGCGCTGTTCGTGATCGCGGTGGTCTGGGGCGTGACGTTTTTGCCGATGGCGCAAACGCTAAAGACAAACGGAGTTTTTACGCTTTTGTTTTGGAGGTTTTTGATCGCGGCCGCGCTGATGGCGCTCATAAGCCTCAAATTTACGCGAAAAATCGACCGCAATTCGTTAAGATTCGGCGCGTTTTTAGGCGCGCTTTTGTTTGCGGCCTTCACGCTTCAGACCTTCGCTCTCAAATACGCCCCAAGCTCCACCGTCGCCTTTATCACGGGGCTAAACGCCGTTTTTACGCCATTTATCGCGCTCGCGTTTTTCGGACAAAAGGTCGTAGTTTATGCCTTTATCGGCGCGTTTTTATCGGCGGCGGGGCTTTATTTTTTAACTGGCAGCGAGCTTGGTTTTGGCGCGGGCGAGGCGCTTAGCGTCGTTTGCGCGCTAGGCTTTGCGCTGCATATCATTTTCACGGGCGTTTTGGTGCGAAGGTGCGAGCTTTACTGGATGGTGAGCGCGCAATTTGCGGCCGTAGCGGCGCTTTGTTTCGTTGCGGCGCAGATTTTCGAGCCTCGCGGCGTCGTACCCGTTTTGGACGAGGCGTTTTTTGTCGCAGTCGCGGTGACGTCGGTTTTTGCGACGGTTTTGGCATTTTTCGTACAGACGGCGGCGCAACGCTACACGACGCCCGTTAAAACTTCGCTCATCTTTACCTTTGAGCCCGTGAGTGCGGGGATAGTGGGGTATTTTTTTGGCGGCGAGATACTAAGCGGCGTGCAGATAGCAGGAGCTGGACTCATACTCTTTGGTATCGTCGTTAGCGAGGTTGGCAGCTACTATAAAAACAAAAGATCGCGGGAAAATTTGAGCTAGCGGCTTTTGCATGATTAAATACGGGGCGACCGAATTTTACGGTTAAATTTAAGGTTTTAACGGCGAGTTTGAGCGCCGAATTTTGCTCAAATTCGGGTGTGTCGAAAGCGAAATTTGACGTGCGCGGCCCAAACTTACGTTTAAATTTAAAAATTTCGGCGTAAATTTGACCGCGCAAAGGAAGGGAAAAAATGAACGAGGATGAAAATTTAGCGGTGCCAAAGTGGATGAAGTTTGACGCCGAAGAGAAAATTTTATGCGAATTTGAGCTCGTGCATACCGTCCACAAAGAAGTTAGAGCCGCGCTTTGTCTTTTGATACTGCTTTTGTACGCGTACGACAAGGGCTTTGATGTAGGCATCTTTTGGGTTGCCATGACGGCCGGCTGCGCATTTTTATTTTGCCTTTTTGTACGGCAAAGCGTAAAGACCGCCAAGGCCAAAAAGCTCTACGTCACGAACAAGCGTTTTATAACTGAACGCGGCGATACAGTCGATATCGGCGACGTGTATTTTAGGTATCTCGAGACTAGCGGCGGCGATATCATAGCCTTTAAAACCCAGATTTATTTTTATGAAAATAAAAGATTTTTATTTTATTGCGTTGTGGACAAGGAAAGCGACGAATATAAAAATTTGATAAAAACGATATACGATATTTCAAAAAATGAGCATATTTTAGGGGAAAGACTGCCTTATTTTGTAAATCGAAAGCTAGTTAATCCCTAAATTTGGCCAAATTTGAGAGCGCCGCGCAGTCTGTCGCCTGTGGGGTCACAAGCCAAATTTGATCAAATTTAACCCAAAAACGCCGAATCTACCGCCTTTTTACCGCCGTAAATATAAAAAAGCAAACCGAAGCAATGAGGATGATACTAGCACCACTGGTTAAATTTGCTTCAAAGCTCAGCCACAGCCCGCTCACGCAAAACGCAGCCGAGATGAGCGCGGCATTTAGCATCATCGTGCCCAGACGGCTTGATATCGCACCCGCGATATAGGGCGGGATCGTGAGCAGCGCGATAACCAGTATGAGCCCGACCGCGCGTATCGTCATCACGACGCTTAGCGCCATCATGCACGTTAGCGCGTAGTATAGCAGCGTCGTCTTCACCCCGCGCAGCCTCGCAAACTCCGCGTCAAAGCTAAGCGCCTCAAACTGGCGGTAAAATAGCGCGACGGACGCGAGTATGACGCAGTTTGCGACCGCCATAAAAACAAGATCGCCCTGCGGCACGGCCAAAATCGAGCCGAAAAGATAGCTCATAAGATCGACATTGTAGCCGGGCGCTAGGTCGGTTAGGATGATGCCAAACGCCATGCCAAACGCCCACAGCGCGCCGATAACGGAGTCCATTTTACTCTTGTCCTTGAGCGTGATCGTAGCGATGAGTAGTGCCAAAAATAGCGAAAACAGACTCGCTCCAAGCAGCGGCTCGAGCGAAAAATAAAACGCGATGCCAAGCCCGCCGTATGCGCCGTGAGCGATGCCGCCCGCGATGAAAACCATACGGTTTATGACCGTGAGCGTGCCGATCACGCCGCAGGCGATGCTAACGAGGATGCCTGCCAGCAGGGCGTTTTGCATGAAATTTAAGCTAAGAGCTTCTAGCATTTGTTTCCTTTTTACTTTTTTCGGCGTTTGGGTTCCCGTTTTTATAGTTAAATTTCGTCGAAAATTTTAAATTTTACCTGCCGAGACCTGCACCTTTAAGATTCTAAATTTGGTTTGGTTAAATTTAAAATTCTCTAAAAAATTTTAATTTTTCTTTTTCTTGGGTGGCGGAAGGGGTTTCTACTTACGAAGCGTCGCCCCTTCCGCCCCCAAACCCCCAC
>CAURRL010000077.1:0-6247 GCA_963526895.1 uncultured Campylobacter sp.
AAGAATCCGTTTTAACCTTCCCTTGGAATTTCTGGAAGAAAGACGAGCCGTTTAAGATCGAGAATTTCGACCAATACTATGACGATCAGTTAGCCAAAGAGGACGGATTTAAATTTGACTACATCCACAAAGATACCGGCGCTAAAATCATCAAGATGCAGCACTCAGAGGCCGAGCTAAGCTCGACCGGCATCCACGGAAGAAGCGGCGTAACGTGCGCAGACTGCCACATGCCGTATAAACGCGAAGGCGCTCAAAAGATCACTGAGCACGAAATTTTAACTCCTCTAGCCAATATAAATGCGGCTTGCAAAACTTGCCACCCGCAAAGCGAGCAGGTATTAAAAGATAGAATCGCGTTCGTTCAAAATCGCCATGCTTATGAGCTAAGAAACTGCGAAAATGCGCTACTTTCTTTGATCCAAGACATAAAAACGGCCAGAGCCGAGCTAGCTAAGCATGAGAAATTTGCTTCGATCGCCGATGAAAAAGAGAGAAAAGAAGCTATCAGTAAGGCTCTTGAAAAGACTCTTTACTTGCACCGCAAAACTCACATCCGCTGGGACTTCGCATTTAGCGAAAACAGCTACGGCTTCCACGGAGACGAAGAGTCGGCTAGGATCCTAGGTCAATGTAAAGAATTTGCTCGCCAAGGACAAACCGAGCTAGTTAACGAGCTTGCGCCTTACGGCATCAGCATCAAGCTAACTCAAGAGGCTACTCCGGTTCCTGCGCCTGCTTCTTTGGGACATAAATATCCTATCGGCGTAGCGCCTACTGAAGCTATGAAAAAAGCTGACGAAGACGTTAAGAACCTAAATTTTAAATAAAACCCCTAAACCCAAGGCCTGCGGGCTTTGGGTTTTTTAAATTTACGCATTTTTCTTTCAAATTTCAAAATCCTAATTTACTTATAAATTTAAATTTTATTGTTTATTTAGCCGTTTTAGGCGATAATCTTCATCAAATTTAAAGGAGAAAATATGCTTAAAAAATTTATTTTTGCTGCACTTGCGGCGAGTTTGGTTTTCGGCGCGCAAGATCTTGCGATCAAAGCAAAACCTGCGTCAAGCATCGAGGAAACTTCGGAAGAGGAATTTGATGAATCGCAAGCGCGCGTAGATGAGTGTATGCAAAAAGATAGCTCGACTGCCGGCATGATACAGTGCATAGATGCAGAATTTGCTATCCAAGATAAACTCCTAAATCAAAACTACAAAAAAGCCATGAGCGTGCTAAACGACGAAAATAAAAAGAAGCTAAAAGACATCCAACGTAAATGGGTGGCCTATAAAGAGGCCAAGTGCCCGTTTGTGCCGCCTATGGGTACGCTTTATGCCGTAACGGCTGCCGATTGTTACCTGCAGATGACTAAGGAGCGCGCTAGAGAGCTTGCAAACTTAGCCGAGGACTTTGAGGGTAATCAGTGAAGCTACTCGTCTCTTGTTTAGAGGCCTCTGCAAATTTGCACTTCGAGCAGGTTTTAGAGCACCTGCCAAAGTGCGAACTAAAAGGCATTTTCGACGAGAAATTCGGCGAACCTTATATGCGTAGCTCGGAGTTTTCCGCGATGGGCTTTGTGGAGGTTTTACCGCTTTATTTTAAGGCAAAACGCGCGATAAAAGAGATGACTCGCCTAGCTGCACAGTGCGACGCCGTGCTACTTATCGATAGTCCCGCCTTTAACCTGCCGCTAGCTAAAGCGATCAAAGAAGCCGGTATCAAAACGCCCGTGACTTACTACATCTTGCCGCAGGTGTGGGCGTGGAAGGCTGGACGCGTTGCGAAAGTCGAGACGTACTGTGATCATTTGGCTTCGATTTTGCCGTTTGACGGGATGTACTATAACCGCTCACGCTACGTCGGACACCCGCTACTTGACGAGCTGCGAGTGCGAAAAAACGAGCTTTTGCAAAGCGGTAAGATCGCTTTTATGCCCGGATCCCGCCGTGCCGAAATTTCGCGATTAATGCCGATTTTTCGCGAAGTGGCGAGCCAGATAAAAGACAAAGAAAAACTGCTCGTCGTGCCGCCGTTTTTGGCAAACGATATGCAAATTTACGGCGACGTTAGCGACTTTAGCGTGGTTACGGACGCGCCGCGCGCGCTTTTGCAAAGCGAGTTTGCCTTTATCTGCTCGGGTACCGCGACGCTGCAGGCCGCGCTCGTGGGTACGCCGTTCGTGCTAGCCTATAAAGCCAAAGCCATTGACATAATGATCGCACGGATGTTTGTGAAGCTGTGCCACATCGGGCTTGCAAATATCATGTTTGATTTCATGGGCGAAGCGGCGCTGCACGAGGAGCTACTGCAAGAGGAAGTAACGCCGAGTAATCTAATAAAAGCCTACGAGAGCTGCGATAAAGAGAAATTTATCAAAGGCTGCGAGAAACTGCGAAAATACCTAGAACATGGCTCTGCGGCTAGCGTGGCGCAAATTTTAATAACGAACAAAGGATGAAAAATGACCGAACCGATGACGCTTTTTGGATATGAAAAAATCACAAACGAACTAAAAAATTTAAAGACCGTCGAGCGCCCCAATATCGTCGAGGAGATCGACATCGCGCGTAGTCACGGCGACCTAAAAGAAAACGCCGAATACCACGCCGCGCGCGAAAAACAGGCGTTTATCGAGAGCCGTATAGCCGAGCTTAGCGACATAGTAAGCCGCGCCAAGGTAATCGACCCCGCCGAATACGAGCACGATAAGGTGAAATTTGGCTCCACGGTCGTCATCATGGACGTAGAAACCGAGCTGGAAAAGACCTATACGCTAGTGGGTACGCCCGAGAGCAACCTAGAGCGTGGACTCATCTCGATAAACTCGCCTCTGGCTAAACAGCTAATTGGCAAGAGCGAGGGCGACGAGGTCGCGCTAAATTTGCCAAACGGCAGAAGCGACGTCGAGATCGTCTCCGTTAGCTACAAACCGATCAAATTTTAAGCCGATGAGCGCGTTTAAAACCGTTAAATTTACGAGCTCGGCCGGTAAATTTGAGCCGTTAAATTTAACTATGGCGTTTGCTAAATTTAAAATCCATAGCCGCAAATTTGACGCTGCAAAAAGTAAAATTTGATGCCTGAGCAAATCGTCATAAAAAGCGGCGCGATCTTTATCGCCGACTCGCACGAAAACGAAAATCGCGAAAATTTCTGGTATTTTTTATGCGCGTTAAAAAGCGGCGAGATAAAGACGCCGCAGCTGTTTTTGATGGGCGATATGTTTGATTTTTTGGCTAGCGAGTGCGAGTTTTTCGTCAAATTTTACGAGCGATACGTCCGCGCGATCGACGAGATTGGCGAGGAAATGGAAATTTACTATTTCGAAGGAAATCACGATTTTAACCTCGCGCCTCTGTTTAAAAACGTCAAAGCCTATCCGATCGGCGCTCAGCCGGTTAAATTTGCCTCTGAGTGCGGGCAGAGCGTGCTTATCGCGCATGGAGATATATTTTTGCCTTTCGTTTCGAAATACGCTTTGAGATTTTTACGCGTTAAATTTTTTTTAAAAACGATGAATTTTTTCGATAAATTTCTAAATTTTAGGCTCTCGAAACAAATTTTAAATAAGCTTAAACGAAAAATTTTAGATTATAAAATACCGAATTTTAAGAATTTAGTCGAGGCAAAAATGCGCCGATATAACGCATTTTACGAGGCTGACATCGTCATCGAGGGGCACTATCACCAGGGCGAACAGTACACGATAGGTAAACAAAAATATATAAATATTCCATCTTTTGCATGCGAGCAAAGCTATTTTGTAGTAGAATACGACCAAAATATTAAGTTTGCTCGAAAGAGCGTAAAGGTTTAGAATGCTTAACAACGGCACATTAAAAACCGGTTCAAACGAGATGGAGCTTGTTGATTTTCGTATCTTTAAGCAGGCGGGAGACAAGGTATATGAGGGCATATACGGCGTCAACGTCTCTAAGGTGCGCGAGATCATCAAGATGCCTAATTTAACCGAACTTCCCGGAGTACCCGAGTATATCGAGGGGATTTTTGACCTGCGCGGCGTAGTGATACCCGTGATAAATTTAGCTAAATGGATGCAGATAAATGAGCCTAAAGACTCGGCGATCAAGCCTCGCGTCATCATTGCCGAATTTAGCGAGATTTTGATAGGTTTTATCGTCCACGAGGCAAAACGTATCAGGCGTATAAGCTGGGCGGATATCGAGGCGGCGACTTTCGCCTCAAACGCCGGAACGCTGGATAAAGGAAAGATCACGGGCGTAACTCGCATCGAAAACGACGAGGTTTTGCTCATACTTGATCTTGAAAGCGTCGTCGAAGAGCTTGGCATATATAGTCCGAAAATTGAAGTAGAGATCGATCAAAACAAGCTTTTAAACGGTTTAGCGCTTGTGCTGGACGATAGCTCGACGGCTAGAAAGCTCGTAAAAGATACACTTGAAAAAATGGGCCTAAAAGTGGTTGAAGCAAAAGACGGCGTAGAGGGGCTTGATAGGATGCAAGATCTTTACGAGATGTACGGCGATAAGCTTGATAGCCATCTAAAGGTAATATTAAGCGATATCGAGATGCCGCAGATGGACGGATACCGCTTCGCATCGACTATAAAAGACGATCCAAGATATACGGGAATTCCTATTATATTTAACTCTTCTTTGAGCAAAGACTACACCGAAGCTCAAAGCAAAGAGGCCGGAGCCGCCGCGTATCTAACTAAATTTGACGCGACGCTATTTTACAACGAGGTGCTTCGCGTGATCGAAGCAAACAAGAAATAAGGGGGAAATCATGGATGATATGAAAGAAATAATGGAAGACTTCCTAGTTGAAGCCTTCGAACTGGTAGAACAAATAGACCATGATCTCATTGAGCTCGAGTCAAACCCCGAGGATTTGGAACTTTTAAATAGAATTTTCCGCGTCGCGCACACGGTTAAAGGATCGTCTAGCTTTTTAAATTTCGACATCCTTACTAGGCTCACTCACCACATGGAGGACGTACTAAACAAAGCCCGCCGCGGCGAGCTAAAGATAACTCCCGATATCATGGACGTGGTGCTAGAGTCCGTGGATATGATGAAGGGGCTGCTCCATGGTATCAGAGATAGCGGCAACGATACGGACGTAGGCATCGAGATAGAAGATATCTGCAAAAGACTAACCGCGATATCCGAAGGCGAAGCCCCGAGTGCGGCCATTAGCGAGCCTACTCCTGTGGCACCAGAGCCTGTAGTGGAAGCGCCGATAGAGCCTGAGCCCGAACCCGTTAGCGATGAAAATTTGTCAAATTTAAGCGATGCTGAGGTTGAAGCTGAAATAGAAAGACTACTAAAAGTAAGAAAGGCTGAGGATCAAGCAAGACGGGCCCAAAAAGCAGCAGGAGGCGAAGCGCCAAAACCCGCCGCACCTCAAGCTCCCGCAGCTTCAAATTCGGCTCCGACTCCAAAACCGGCCCCAGCAAAGCCAGCTGAGAAAAAAGAGGACAAAAAAGTCCCGGCCCCATCAAGCGGAGCTAGCCCGGACGAGCAGACCATACGCGTCGAGGTTAAGCGCCTAGATCACCTGATGAACCTGATCGGCGAGCTGGTTCTGGGCAAAAACAGATTACTCAAAATTTACGACGACGTAGAGGAGAGATACGAGGGTGAGAAATTCCTTGAGGAGCTAAATCAAGTAGTATCTAGCCTAAGCCTAGTGACTACAGACATCCAGCTAGCCGTTATGAAAACGAGGATGCTGCCTATCGCAAAAGTGTTTAACAAATTCCCTCGCATGATCCGCGATCTAAGCCGCGAGCTAAATAAGCAAATCGACCTTGAGATCACGGGTGAGGAAACGGAGCTAGATAAATCTATCGTCGAGCAAATCGGCGATCCGCTCGTGCATATGATAAGAAACTCGTGCGACCACGGCATCGAGGACGGCGCTACCAGACTAGCCGCAGGCAAGCCGGAAAAAGGCACCATCCAACTAAAAGCCTATAATGAAGGCAATCATATCGTAGTCGAGATCACCGACGACGGTAAAGGGTTAGATGCCGATATGCTAAAATCTAGATCTATAGAAAAAGGCATCATCACTGAGCGCGAAGCCGACGCGATGAGCGATAAAGAGGCGTTTGGCTTGATATTTAAGCCTGGATTTTCGACTGCGGCGAAGGTAACTAACGTAAGCGGTCGCGGCGTGGGAATGGACGTCGTAAAAACGAATATCGAAAAGCTAAACGGCATAATCGACATCGAAAGCGAAGTGGGCAAGGGTA
>CAURRL010000078.1:0-6235 GCA_963526895.1 uncultured Campylobacter sp.
AGCGAGATCAGGATCGGAGCATGCATGGAGCCAGGGCCCTTTGCGGAGGTAAAAAGCGCGCCGTTTTCGCCAAGCTTCAGCCCTAGAGCCAGCGCCGCAAGCAGCAAAATACCCATAACTGTCGGCAAAACGCCTATCGCAGCCTGAGTTTTAGTCTCGCTCGTCAGGCCGTAGCCGAGCTTTTTAAAAAATACGCCCGCGCACACGCCCGCAAAAATACCGACGACTCCCGCAATCGCCGTCATATCGCCGCCGCCTAGACGCAAAAACGCTCTCCACGGGCAGCCCAAAAACACGAGGCAGCCGATCATCGCGAAAAATCCGAGAAAAAAGCGCACGAAAGGCGACGAGCCCGTGGTCGCGCTAAACTCCTTCGTCCAAAGCACGCTAGCTAAAAAGCCACCCAAAATAAGCCCGATGATCTCCGGGCGCACGTACTGCACGACTCCTGCGCGGTGAAAGCCCAGCGCCCCCGCCGTATCGCGCAAAAAGCAAGCTGCGCAAACGCCCATGTTGCCGGGGTTACCAAAATACACGAGCAGCGCGCCAAGAGCGCCAAGCGCCGCACCTGAAATGATAAACCATTTTGAATTTGAAAAATTCATGAAGTGTCCTTTGAAAAGGTAAAATCGACCCGATTTCTTAGGCGTTATTTTACTGATGTTAAAATAAAAAATTAATAAAATTTACTTGCGATTTAATCAAATTTGAAAGAGAATATAAAATTTAACTTAAGCAGTTAAATTTACATAAATATTAAACGTGTTTAAAATTTGCAGATGTTAAATTTACAGCCGTGTAGACAGCTCAAAATATGCCAAAAACAACCACAAAAAGCAGCTATTGTTTTGATTGTAAAAAAGGACGGCCAAATTTAGCCGGCTTTACCGCGCTAGCGTGCCGCCCCCTTACACAACTTTAATCAAATTTGAGGCTAGATTTACTTTTTCTTGCCGTCTTTTTGTTCGCTTGCAGCATTAAATTTCTCAGTCTCTTTTGCGCTAAAATTTGACGCGTCTTTAGCTTTTTCGCAACCGTCTAGCAGGGGCGAGGCGATATTTTGTATCCCGCCGTTTAGATCGATGCCTACTTGTTTCATTAGATCGTCTATTATAGGCGCGTTTACTTTATAGTTTAAAGACGCGTTTACGATTTGATCGGAGAGCGATGCTCCAGCGTTGCTAACTCCGCCGTTTGCATTTGAGCCGATTCCGCCCTGATTTGCGCCGCCCATGCCTGCCATTTGTACGATTTTTATAGAGTCGATTTTCTCTGCGGGTTTTACGACCTGGGCGATGATTTGCGGCATAAACTCTATCAAGGCAAGCTTAAATCTATTTTCCAAAATCTCCGCTGAGACGATATTTTCTGCATTATTTATCTCTGTTTTACCTTTAGCTTCGACTTCGTAGTTTAGCCTGTTGGCTTCAGCCGTTATCTTTATAGCTTCAGCTTCTGCGGTAGCCTTGATTTTTAGCGCTTCGCTCGCACCCATAGCTTTGATTTTAGCGGCTTCGGCTAGGTTTTCTTCTGCCTCTTTTTCGGCCTTTGCGGCGACGGTTTTTTCGATAGAGAGCTGCTCGGCCTCTTTTTGCGCTTCGATTAGCGCTAGCTTTTTAGCGCGCTCGGCCTGCTCGGTCTCGGACGATGTTTTGATCTTTTCAAAAGATGCGGCTTCTAGCGCCTTTTTCTCGTTGGCTAGAGTTTTAGCGGCGGCCTCTTCCTCGACTTTTTTGGCGATTTCTATGTTTTTGCTCTGATTTGCGAGCTCGACGGCTTTTTCTTTGTTGATCTCGGCTTCCCTGATAGCCCTAGCCTTTTCTATCTCGACGGTTTCGATAGCGCGCGCTTTGTTTATCTGCGCTTCTTCGATAGCTTTGTTTGCGACGATCTTGGCTTCTTCGGCCTCTTTTCGCCTACTTTCGGCCTCTTTTGCCCTTAGCGCTTCTTGCTCGGCTTGGAAATTTGCTATCTTGGTTTGTTGCGTGGCTTCAGCTTCGGCTTGTTTTCTTTGGATTTCAAATTTCTCCGACTGCGTTTCATAGTTTTTTTGAGCGATTTGCACCTCGGTCGAGCGCTCGATATCGTTTCGTAGCTTTTTGCGCTCCTCGATAGTTTGCGTTAGGCTTGTTAAACCTTCTGCGTCAAAGGCGTTGTTTTCGTTAAAAAACTCTTTAGCCGTTTGATCTAGCGAAGTAAGCGAAACCGACTCTAGTTGAAGGCCGTTTTTAGATAGGTCGGCTTCGATAGCGTTTTTGACCTGTGAGCTAAACTCATCCCTTTTTTCGTGTAGCTCCTTCATCTCCATCGAGCTTGCTACCGAACGAAGCGTGGCGATTAGCTTACCTTCGATAAGACCGGTTAGCTCTCTTAGATCAATCGTTTTTTTACCCAGCGTTTGCGCCGCGCGAGAGATAGACTCTCTATCCTCGCCCACTCTGATGTAAAAATCAGCCGTAATATCTACGCGCATTCTATCTTTGGTTATGAAGCTATCGCTTTTAGAGCGAGCTACCGTGACCTTCATCGACTGCATATTTATGTCGATATAATCATGTAGTATCGGCAGTATCAGCGCGCCGCCGTCTACGACGACCTTTTCGCCGCCAAAGCCCGTTCGCACGAACGTAAGCTCCTTTGTCGTTTTTCGGTAAAGCCTCGAAAAAACGATACCTAAGATAATGATAGAAAAGAGTCCTATGCCGACAAATACGGCCATAGAAGTCATCCCGTCAATGTTCATACTATTCTCCTTTGATTAAATTTACTGTTTTTTCTTGATGTAAAAGTTATTTTTTTCGACTCTAACGATGAGCGCGATATCGCCTTTTACAAGCTCTTTTTCATCGGCAGCCCTTGCAAAAACGAAACGTTCTTTTCCGTTTTTATCCGCAACCTTAACGTCGCCGCCTTGCTCTCTGGTTATTTTATAGTCCTTTACTTCGCATTCGCACCCAAGAAGCTCCTTTTTGCTAAACGCAGCGCTTTGCACTTGAGGCAGGTATTTTGCCGCGAGCAGACTAACCCATCTAGTCCATGTCAAAGCGATAAAAAACGAAACCGCGGCGATAACCGCGCTCATATACCACGCTGGCGCCGCAAATCCATAAAAAACGCTAACGATAAAAAGCCCGCACGCCCCAAAGCTCATAAGCAAAATCCCGTAAAAAACAGTGCTAGGCACGCCGCCTTTGTTCGCCCACGCTAGTAGCTCGGCACCAGGAGCGTCGATGCCCTCGGCTCCGTCAAACAGCCCGTTTATCGGCTCAAGCACTGAAAATCCGGTGATCATCAAAATAACCTCAAGCAAGGCAAAAACTACAACGATAACCAGCGGAACGGAAAATATGAGATTATTACCAAGAAGCGTTAAAAATTGATCCATGCTTTTACCTTTTTATTTTTAAATTTTGCCGTTTTCAAAATCAAATTTGAACGGGGATTTACTCGCTAAATGCAAATTTGACGTTTACCGCTAGAAAACCCAAAACTCATCGCTCATTATGTCAAATTTGCCCCCCACTCGACTCCCTATTCTATACTATACACGTCGCTTTGCTCGATCTTTTCGAGCTTATTTACCTTGCTTTCCAGCGTCTTGCTCATCTGCGCGATTTTAGCTATATTTTCTTTCATCTTCGGTAGCGCCTCGTTTTTAAAATTTTCTATCTTATCCAGTGAATCTATCATCAAATTTATCGCTTTTTCAAGGCTCTGGTTATCTAGCGCGCCGCCTGCGACCTTTGCCATCACGTCAGTTGCCGTATCGTTTACGTCCTGCGCGTTTTTTAGGATGACGTCGTTTGCGAGCTTGTCCATCTCAGAAACCGCTTTTAACTGCTTCTTGCCTTCTTGCGCTGCACTTGCGATATAGACGTTGGTTTTTAGCGCCGTGATACTCGTTGTGATCGTGTTTTGCGTGGCGAAACTCAAAAGCGAGTTATTGTGTTTGATAGTAGCGTAGTTTGCGAGGCTTTGTTGCATCACAACAAGCACTTGTTGCAAATTTTGCAGATGCATACGGATGTAAAATAGCGCCTCTTCGAGGAGGAATTTTTTCTGCTCTTCGTCCGTTTGATTTGCCGCTAAATTTTCGATGAGCTCGTCTGTTTTGCTTAAAATTTCTATCTTGCCTTTTAAGCTTTCTATGATGAGCGAGAGTTCTTTTTGTTTTTCGGATATTTCGGCGTTTCTAGCTTCTAAAACATTTATGGAGTGTTTTAAATTTGCCGTGATTTCTTCAAACAAGCTTGACACGCTTTGATATTTGCTAGCTAGTTCGGCGGCCAGGTCTTTGCCGAGTAAGAAATTTATAAATTTCGCGCCCAGTCCGCTCTCCTTCATCTTATCGCTTGCTTTGATGAGCTCGGCGGAGTATTTTTTGACCGATTTTAGCGACTCGCCAACCGAGCTTCCCACGCTTTGGCTCATACTAAGCAGGTCGCCGACCTTCATATCCATATCGCCGTTTAGCTTTTCAAACTCGCCTAGTTCGTCTTTGCCAAACGACACGATAAATTCTTTGGGATCGTCAAATTCTTTCCTTTTTTCGATAAGTAGAGCGACGACGTCTTGTGGAGTTTTAGCGATTTGATTCAAAGCTTGTCCTTTGCTTAAATTTGAGAGTTATTATAACTAAATTTGTACGCTTTTTGCAGGCTTGATAATAAACTTCTATGCTTTATTAGCATAATTTACGATTAAATTTAGTAAAATCGGCAGAAATATTCCAGACATAATAGGCGTAGTTTAACTTTAAAATTTTAACCCGTGAGGGCGCGGACTCGTCGTCCGTAACCGAAACGGGTTTAAAATTTTAAAGCTTGAAATCCGTTCATTTATGGGGAATTACTTCTTTTTCATGTCAAATTTATTCGCCATAAATCCAACTAGTCCCACAAAGAAAAGCCCGCCGCAGATATTGCCTAGCGTAACGGGAACTAGGTTTTTAACGATGAAATTTCCCCAGTTTAGCACTTCTAGTTTATCAGCCGTAGTGTGGAGCAACGCTGCTGCCGCATTGACGTCGCCGCCGCTTGCTGCTATGTAGTGAGCTTTAGAGATGATGGCTTCGGTGATGATGAACATATTTGCCACGCAGTGCTCCATAGAGCATGCGACAAACGCGCCGATCATCCACATGATCGCAAAGAACTTACCCGCAAGGTTGCTCTCGCTGGTCGCAGTCCAGATAGACATACAAACAAACACGTTACAAAAAATACCGCGGATAAATAGCTCGTGAAACGGCGCAGTGATTTTGCCGATACCTGCCGGTACGAAGTGCTGCAAGATGTAGCCGTCGTATTTGAGCGGTAAGCCAGAGTAATAATACATATAAGCAATTAGCGCGCCGCCGACGAAGTTAAATATCCAAACGATCGCCCAGTAGTTAATGGTTTTACCTAAATTTAGCTTGCCTTCATACGCGCTAACGCCGCTTAAAACCGAGCTAGTAAATAGATGCCCGCCATAGAAAACGACCATCATGAGACCGCAGCTAAAGGTGATGCCGCCGATAAAATTTGCCAGTCCTATAGACTGCTTTTCAGCCATGCCCACGGTCGAGTGCGCCCAGAAAATATCGCCCATCGCGATCGCCGCGCCCGCCATGATGGCTAGAAAAATAATGCTTACTAACGGAGTATGCGCCTTGTGCTCCATCGAATTTGACACCGCTTGCGCGGTTTCTGCAGGATTTAACATGTCCTTCTCCTAATTTAAATTTTTATCTATCTCTAAGATACGTTCAAAGGCTTTTTGCGCGCTTTTTTTTGCGTTTTCGCTTAAGCCCTCTTTAAAATCAAGCACGTTTTCAAGCAAAACGCTAATGCCTAAAAATAGCGTTTTGGGACAAATTTTACGCAGGTAGCTTAAAAGTACGGGCGTAGGCAAATTGTGTGTCGAGTAGATATAGTCGCGCTCGTTGCTCAGATCGAAAAACTCGATCGCGCCGTCTTTAAACCCGCTCATAGCATCTACCACGACGATGATATCAGGCCCAAATTCTCTAAGCGCACCAAACTCGTTTTCAGGCACGTCCTGTCCGTAAAATACCCGCCAATCTTTCAAATTTGCCTCTACGATTCGCCCGGTTTCGTTGCCTACGTCGTCGTCGCCGCGCATGGGATTACCGATGCAAAGCAAAGCCTTTTTCATCTCTTTTCCTTTCTTTTTTGAGCGCCTTTAAATGAGCTTGAAAATTTTAGCCTGCGATGGACTACATGTCCTATCT
>CAURRL010000079.1:0-6213 GCA_963526895.1 uncultured Campylobacter sp.
TATGTAAAAAATAGACCTTTTGTTATCGCCGTAGCTCCTTTTGAGCAACCATTTTTTTATCATCAGTATTGTCGACCAATAATGGCATTGCTATACGATTATTATGTTGACGAAGAAGCGTATTGTGGTAACCATGGGGATTGTACTTGTCTACCAACGATTTACTTGAATAGTATTAAAAAAGATAATGATGCTGAGATACCTTTAGGATTTTTTAAAGACGAATACATGAGTGAGATTAGCGCTGTTGTTTTTAGTTGTAATGCAACTTGGTCTAAATTAAGAAAATGCAAAAAAACTTTGATGTTTTTAACCTTAGATGGCCTTGTTATGGAAAATACATATGAGCTTATTGAAGATGGATTATTTATTTTTCATAACCCATATGCAAAGCATCCTTTAGATAGGTCTATTTTTAAGCGAAACAGAGTTTGTCAGGTATATCCTGGCAGTAGTAGATTTGGTGAAATTAAAAATGCGATCTACATATGTCTAGAAAATGGCATGGAGCTTGTTATGGATTTTGGTGAAAAACATATGACATTTAGGAGCCCAATTATTGCTCAAATCTCCCCCAAAATCTTTTTATAGTTACTAAAAATCGGCGAATCCTCGCCAAAATACAAACTCATCGCGCGCACGTAGCGATCGAGCGGATTTTGGATGCGGTTTAGCGCCAGGCGCTCGCGAAACGGCAGGTCATAGCTGCTTAAAATCACGCTAAAAGGCACGGGAAAATCGGTGCCAAAAAGGATTTTGTCGTGGATTTGCGTCTGGGTTTTTAGGTGTGGCAGGATGCGGGCCTTGTTTATGCAAAGCAGCGCCGAAACATCGGCATAAAGCCCGTCAAACTCGCGCAGCCAACGAAGTAGCGTGAAGTAGTTGGCGCCCAGTTTCTCCGGATCGCGCGAAAACATGGACAAAACGCCGTCGCTTGAGGCACCCATATGAGCGCAGACGATGCGGCAACCAAGATTTAGCGGGGATTTTAGCTGCTCGATGCTCTCAAGCGCCTTGTTTGATGCTAGCGAGTTTTCGTCGCCCACGTGGATCACCAGCGGTAGCCCAAGCTCGCTAAGCAGCCTAAAATATGGCTCATATCGCTTGTCGTTTAGATCCGTCTCCCAGTACGAGTGCAGCAGCTTGCCGCCTTTAAAGCCCATTTCGTGGTACTTTTCGATCAAATTTAGCGCGTCTTTGCGGTTTGGATTTACGCTAAAAAACGGCACGACCTCGTTTGGATTTTGCTCGTAAAAGGCAAAAACCTCCTCGTTTGAGGCGCAGACGGTTTTGTCCTTGTGCACGAGGTTTCCGCTCTCGTCAAATTTCGCATCGACGCCGAAAACAACAGACTTTTGGACGAAATTCGAGCTTTTTATCAGCCGCGCGAAGTTGCTTTTGTAGCCCTCAAAGCCGTTTTTTATAAGCTCGCGCCTGTTTATGTCGAATTTTTTGGCAAAAAACGCAAGCGCTAGTTTGTCGTAAAATCGGTCGAATTTCACGTCCGAGCTAAGTAAATGCGAGTGGATATCGACGGTTTTTATCTGCATTAAATTTGCGCTTTGCAAGCCGCCAAATTCACTCTCATGCACGGCGGTTTCGTTAAATTTACCCCGCGAAAACCCGCCCGAATTTGCTTCGCTTGCCGTCAAATTTACGCTAGTTTGAGCGCGTTTGCTTTTGGCGTAAATTTGACTCGCCGCGTTTTGGCTAGACCCGAGCGTTTTTGACGTGGCCGTCTTGCTCGCTCTTAGATTTGAGCTTAAATTTACCCGCGCGTTTTGCTCGGTTAAATTTGCGCGAGTTAAATTTGCCTCCGTTTTGTGAGCTACTAAGCCAAGGCTTGCGGCGTTTGCTCGGGCCGAGTTTGCCGCCGTTTTTCCGTCTATCAAATTTGTACTAAAACCAAAAGCGTCCAAGCGCTCGTTCGCACGGTAAAAATCATCTCGAAACATCGTTTCTCCTTTTTAAAATTTATCGAAATCATAGCCTAAATTTTAAAAAGTGTCAAGTGGTGCTTCACGCTTTATGATTTTCTAAGCTAAATTTGCGTAAGATTTCGTCAAATTTAATGAAAGGAAAGAGATGAGCTACAAAATGAGCGAGCTTTGCGAACTATCGCAAACGCCCAAATCAACGATACTCTTTTACGTCAAAGAGGGACTTTTGCCCGAGCCCGTGAAGGTAAAAGATAACGTGCATCAGTACGGCGAGGATACGCTTTTGATGCTAAATTTCATCAAATACGTCCAGAGCAACTTTCACCTCAGCCTAAAGGAGGTAAAGGCGCTCACGCAGCAAAAGGGCTTTAGCTTTAAGCGCTGCTACGAGGCGCTTTTTGATTCGCTCGATACCTTTATGGGGTCAAATTTCGCCCAGACGCTAAGCGCCGAGCAGGCGTGCGAGAGGCTGGGTATCAGCCAGGCCGAGTTGGATAAATTTATAAAAGACGGATTTATCTTTATGCGAGGCGGCAAGCTAACGGAAAAAGAGGTCGAGATACTGCAAATCGTGCTAGAGACCCAAAAAAGCGAGCGCGGGCGGGAAATTTTACGGACTTATATAAATTTAGCCAAGCAAACGGCCAAAATCGAAGCCGAGTGCGCGCGCGAAATTTACGCAAAAGCAAAGGATAAAAATGCGGCTTTAAAGCTCGTTTTTGATAATATCTTGATCCTAAAACCGTATATCTTAAATTTTCACACCTTTGATGCCTACAAGAAGGAGAACAAATGAAGGGCGTTTTTTCGGTTAGGGGCTTTTTGCCCTTTTTGGTCGTTATGTTTATCAACGCGGTCGTCGATCTTGGCCACAAGATCACGATCCAAAACATACTTTTTAAGAGCATCGAGGATGAAAATTTACAGATCATCCTGACCTCGCTCGTAAATTTGTTAATCTTGCTGCCCTACATCATGCTTTTTAGCATTTCGGGCTTTTTAAACGACAAATTTTCGCGCACGCGCATCACGAGATACGCGGCGGCGAGCGAAATTTTACTCACGCTTTTTATCACTATAAGCTACCTTTGCGGCTGGTTTTACGTGGCGTTTGGCACGACGCTGCTGCTAGCTGTGCAAAGCGCGATATATAGTCCCGCTAAATACGGCCTTATCAAAAAAATCGTAGGCGGTGAAAAGCTGGGTGCGGCAAACGGTATCGTGCAGGCCTTTACTATCGTGGCGATTTTGCTTGGGTCGTTTGTTTTCTCGGCGATTTTCGAGAGCTACGCGGCGCAGAGCACGGACGCTGGCGAGATGATAAAATCGGTCTGGTTTATCGGCGCGATACTTTTCGTTTGTTCGGTAGCCGAGACGATTTTTACGTTTAAGATTCCCTTTTTCGAGGCGACTGACGCTGGGCTGAAATTTGACGCGAAAAAATACTTTAAGCTAGGCTATCTAAGAGAAAACACCAGGCACATCTTTAACAACAAAAACGCCTTTTTATGTACGCTGGGGCTTTCGGTTTTTTGGGCGGTGGCGCAGCTGGTTATCGCCGTTTTCCCCGCTCACTATAAGGCTATGAGCGCGGATAACAACGTCATGATCGTGCAGGCTATTTTAGCCGTTAGCACCATCGGCCTGGTCGCTGGCTCGGCACTAGCGGGCAGCTACTCGAAAAACCACATCGAGATGGGCATCGTGCCTTTTGGGGCGCTCGGGCTTTTTGCTTCGCTACTCATGTTCGCGCAGGGTTCAAGCGCTGCGTTTATGACGCTGGCGTCCTTTTTATTCGGCTTTAGCGGCGGCGTTTTCATCGTGCCGTTAAACGCAAATATCCAGTTTTTCACGTCCGAAGAGCAGATGGGCCGCACGCTAGCTGGCAGTAACTTTATACAAAATATCTTTATGGCGGCGTTTTTGCTGCTTGCGATGGCGTTTAGTATATTTGCCGTTAGCACGCCGGGGATTTTCGTCATTACCTCCTTTAGCGTGCTTATCTGCGCGCTGGCGACGATAAAATACCTACCGCATCTTTTCGCGCGTTTGCTTATCATGCCGTTTTTTAGGATCGGATACACCATCAACGTTGACGGCGTCGAGAATATCCCGCAAAAAGGCGGCGTGCTGCTACTTGGTAACCATATGAGTTGGATAGACTGGGCCGTGCTGCAGATGGCCTCTCCGCGCCCGATCAGATTTGCGATGCATAAGAGCTTTTATGAAATTTGGTACCTAAAATGGCTGTTAAATTTGTTTGATGTGATCCCGATAGGTGCGGGTGCGAGCAAAAGCGCGCTAGAAAAGATCCGCGAGTGCCTGGATGCGGGCGACGTGGTGGCGCTGTTTCCGGAAGGGCACATCAGCTATAACGGCCAGATAGATGAGTTTGCGCACGGATACGAGATAGCTGCAAACGAGACGAACTCCGTCATAGTGCCGTTTTATCTGCGCGGTCTTTGGGGTTCGAGCTTCTCGCGCGCTCAAAAATACTACCAAAAAATCAGCCGTAAAGTAGACGGCAAACGCGCTATCAGGGTGAGTTTCGGCGCGCCTTTGGCGCCTGAGACCAAAGCGCCGCAGGTACGCGAAAAGGTCGTCGAGCTGTCGTTTTTTAGCTGGGCTGAGTATCTAAAGACTCTTGAGCCTATGCAGTTTAGCTGGCTAAAACACGCTAAAGCGGATCTGTTTAAACGCTCGATGGTAGATAGCACGGGTGCCGATCTAAGCAACCTAAAAGTCATCGCGACCGTGCTCGTGTTTTTGTCCAAATTTAAATTCGCGTTTTTAAAAGAGCGCCACGTCGGTGTGATACTACCGTCATCGGTGATGGGCAGCATTATAAATTTGATGCTATTTATTAGAGGCAAGATAAGCGTAAATCTAAACTACACGCTTAGCGAGCAAAATTTGATCGGCTGCGCGGACAAGGCTGGGTTAAGAAGCATAATCACGTCGCGCCAGTTTATCGCCAAGCTAAAGGCTCGCGGCTTTGAGCTAGAAGAATCTCTAAAAGGCAGGCTCATATATCTCGAAGACGTCGCGCAGGGCATAAGTAAGGCTGATAAAATTTGCGCGATGCTAAAAGCCGTGCTGATGCCGCGCTGGCTGCTTGAGCTTATATATTTTTGCGACGTTCGCATCGACGATGATGCGACGATACTCTTTAGTAGCGGCAGCGAAGGCACACCAAAGGGCATCGTGCTAACGCATAAAAACATAATGGCTAACATCAAGCAAATTTCAGAGATCGTAAACACGGACGGCAACGACGTGATCTTGGCGTCGCTACCGATATTTCACTCGTTTGGGCTTACTGCGGCGACCTTTTTCCCGCTTAGCGAAGGTATCGCCTCCGCTCACGTGCCTGATCCTACGGACGCCTTTGCCGTGGGTAAGATGGTCGCCAAATACCACGCGACGATAATGTTTGGCACATCGACGTTTTTTAGACTCTATACCAAAAACAAAAAGCTAAATCCACTGATGTTTTCTACGATCCGCTATGCGATCGCGGGCGCGGAGAAGCTAAACGCGGCCGTTAAGCGCGAGTTTAAGATGAAATTCGGCGTCGAAATTTACGAAGGCTACGGCACGACCGAGACCTCGCCCGTTGTCAGCGTAAATACCGCAAACGTGCTAGAGCCCGAGTTTTTTAAAGAGCTCGTTTTTTCAAAAGAGGGCAGCGTGGGTCTACCGACTGCGGGCACGATAATAAGAATCTGCGATCCTACAAATCTAGCAAAGCTAGAAAACGGGCAAGCCGGACTAATCCTAATCGGCGGCCATCAGGTGATGAAGGGCTACTATCTAGATGAGGAGCGCACGAAAGAGGCGATCGTCGAGCTAGACGGCGTGCGCTACTATAACAGCGGCGACATCGGCTTTTTGGACGAGGCGGGCTTTTTAACCATCACGGATAGACTATCTCGTTTTGCTAAAATCGGCGGCGAGATGATAAGCCTAGGCGCGCTCGAGGCTCAAATTTCAGGCGTGCTGGGCGATGAGGTTACCTTTGTCTGCACCAACGTAGCCGACGAGAAAAAGGGCGAGCAAGTCGTAATGCTCTTTAGCGGCGAGATGAGCGAGGAGGACGTGGCCGCGCGCATCAGGGCTTCTGCGATACCTTCTATCATGCAGCCTTCAAAGATTTTTAAAGTCGAGGCCGTACCGGTGCTGGGAACCGGTAAAGTGGACTTTAAATCAAGCAAAAAGCTAGCGGCCCAGCTGGTTGCTGGCGAGGGGAATTTGGGCGCGGCTGAGGACGCTT
>CAURRL010000080.1:0-6069 GCA_963526895.1 uncultured Campylobacter sp.
TGGTAAGGTCGTAGAACAAAATTTATCCACCGCAAAGAAATATTTTAGTAAAACTTGCTCTTTAGGGTTTTACCTGGGTTGCGATAGCTATAAAAGGCTAAATAAAAAAGACCGCTAACACTGCCTATCCGGCCGCTCTACGGTCGGTTTCTTGCCGATTAACGGGACACTGATTACGACTTCCGCGGTAGCGTGCTCTACTCCACAAAGCTGCATTTATAGCTTTTATGGCGCAACCAGTAGCGTATCGAAGCAGAAGTTTAAAAAAGACTCTATCCTGGTTATTAATCTACACCAAAAAATTTGCCATATCGTTATTTTTGGAGCGCATTTGCAAAACGTCGCTCAAATTTTACGTAAATTTAAATTATGTTATAATCGCTTAAATTTAAAATAAAGGTAAAAAATGGGGCTGAAATCTGACGCCTGGATACGCAAAATGTCGCACGAAAAGGCGATGATAGTGCCGTTTGCCGAGGAGCAAGTCGGACGCGGCGTGGTGAGCTACGGAGTGTCTAGTTACGGCTACGATATCCGCGTGGGCGATGAGTTTAAAATCTTTACAAATATCGGCGGTACCGTGGTCGATCCAAAAAATTTCGACGAGAAAAACGTGGTGGACTTTAAAGGCGACGTGTGCATCGTGCCGCCAAATTCATTCGCTCTAGCGCGTACGATCGAGTACTTTAACATGCCAGATAACGTGCTAGCTATCTGCCTAGGCAAAAGCACCTATGCTCGCTGCGGTATCATCGTAAACGTCACGCCTTTTGAGCCGGGATTTAAGGGGCACATCACGATCGAAATATCAAACACGACGCCGCTACCTGCTAAAATTTACGCGAACGAAGGCATTGCGCAGGTGCTATTTATCGAGGGCGACGAGCCGTGCGAGGTGACATATGCGGATAAAAAGGGTAAGTATCAGGCGCAAGAAGGCATAACCCTGCCTAGGATTTTGAAATAAAAGCTTGTCTTTTGAGTGCTTTTTGCGGAGCTGGCTAAAATTTAGCTCGGCGGACTTACGCTCAAATTAAGTTTAACGAGCTAAATTTTGAATCAAATTTAAGGCACGGTTTTTGCTCCGGCTGAATAAAATTTAAATAAACGGCGAATCGTTTTAGCTAGGCGAGACAAATTTAAAATTTGCGAAGGAGCGTATGCAAAATACGCGGCCGAATGATTTTAAATTTACTGCGTACGGCAAAAAACGAGCTGCGAAAGGCAAAAATAAATGTTTAACGGAAAATCCATTCTCATCACCGGCGGCACCGGGTCGTTCGGCAAAAAATACACCGAGATTTTACTCTCCAAATTTAAACCCAAAAGGCTAGTCATCTACTCTCGCGACGAGCTAAAACAGTACGAGATGGCGCAGGTTTTTAAAGATCCCGCGATGCGATTTTTCATCGGCGACGTGCGCGACGAAAAGCGCCTGATGACCGCGATGAATGGCATCGACTACGTCATCCACGCAGCAGCCATGAAGCACGTTCCTATCGCAGAATACAACCCGATGGAGTGCATAAAAACCAACATAGGCGGCGCGCAAAACGTCATCGACGCGGCGCTAGAGTGCGGCGTGAGCAAGGTCATCGCGCTCTCGACCGATAAGGCGTGCAATCCGGTAAATTTATACGGTGCGACCAAGCTTGCCAGCGATAAACTTTTCGTCGCGGCAAACAACATCGCGGGTAGCAAAAAAACGCGATTTAGTGTTGTTCGCTACGGCAACGTCGTGGGCTCGCGTGGCTCGGTCGTGCCGCTGTTTAAAAGGCTGATTGCAGAAGGCGTAAAAGAGCTACCTATCACGCACGCGGATATGACGCGGTTTTGGATCACGCTTGAACAAGGCGTAAATTTCGTACTTAAAAACTTCGAGCGCATGAAAGGCGGCGAAATTTTCATCCCAAAAATCCCTTCGATGACGATGATAGAGCTTGCTCGCTCTATGGCGCCACGTCTTGGCGTAAAGATAATCGGCATCCGCCCGGGCGAAAAGATGCACGAGGTCATGGTCGGCAAGGACGACGCGCACCTAACCTACGAGTTTGACGACCACTACGTGATCAGCCCGTCGATCAAATTTACGAGCAAAGACGACGACTTTAGCACAAACGCGCTGGGCGAAAAAGGGCATCTCGTGGAGGAAAATTTCGAGTACAGCTCGGATAAAAATAAAATTTGGTTAGATAAAGACGGACTCTTGGAGATGATCGAAGCGAGTAAATAATTTGGCCGAAATTTAGAAATTTTAGCGGACAAACTTGAACCAAAATATGAAACTTTAGAAAAGCAAGGCAAAGTATTTTTTGCTTAGACGAGGCAAAATCGAGTGAGACAAGGGAGTTACCATATAGGTAATGACCGCAGGCGAGTGAGATTTTAACGAAGTATAAGCAAAAAAGACGAGCCGCCAAAAAGACAAGCCGAAAAAGGATAAAAATGATACCTTATAGCAGACAACAAATAACCGACTCCGACATCGCTGCCGTCGTGAGTGCCCTAAAAGACGATATCCTAACTGGCGGCGACAAGGTCGGCGAATTTGAGCAAGCGATCGCAAAATACGTCGGCGTAAAGCACGTCGTAGCGATGAACTCGGCGACATCGGCGCTTCACGTCGCGTATCTAGCGCTAGGCGTGAGAGAAGGCGACGAGGTCGTAACTACGTCCATCACGTTTGCAGCAACGGCAAATGCGGCGCTAATGGCAGGAGCCGAGGTTAAATTTGCACCCGTCAAATTTAACGGAAATATCGACGAAAACGCGCTTGCAAGCCTAATCACGCCCAAAACCAAAGTCATAACGGCGGTTGATTTCGGCGGCAATCCAGTAAATTTAGACACCATCCTAAAACTAGCCAAGCAGCGCGGCATAAAGGTGCTTGACGATGCGTCGCACGCGCTGGGCAGCTCGCAAGGCGGCGTAAAAGTCGGCGCAAAGGCGGACGTTAGCATTTTTAGCTTTCACCCCGTTAAGCCGCTAACGACGTTTGAGGGCGGCGCACTGGCGACTAACGACAACGAGATCGCGCGCTTAGCACGCCTCTACCGCTCGCACGGCATAGCTAAAAAACGCCTCTGGGATAGCGACCAGAGCGTGCTCGGCTACAACTACCGCCTGCCCGACGTCGCCTGCGCGCTAGGGCTAAATCAGCTAAAAAGGCTGGACGAAACCATCGCGGCGCGCGAGAAAATCGCTAAATTTTACGACGAAAAATTTGAGAAAAACCCGTATTTTAGCGTGATCAAACTACCAGACGACGTCGTTAGCTCGCGCCACCTCTACCCTATTTTGCTATTTCGCCAGTTTTGGTGCGCCAAAGAGGATATATTTGCCGCCCTTCACGAGCGCGGCATCGGCGTGCAGGTGCACTACAAGCCGACTTATAAATTTAGCTTTTATCGCGAGCGCTACGGCGATATTTCGGTGCCTAGCGCCGAGGATTTTTACGCAGCCGAGCTTAGTATCCCGTGTCATCAGCGTATGAGCCTAGAGGACGCAAATTTCGTAGCAGAGACGCTTTTTGAGATTTTAAAGAGCTTTGATACGCCGCAAGGTTGCAGGGTTTAGGCGGTAAATTTGATGAGAGACAACCAAAAGCGTGCCCTTTGCGTCATCCCAGCTCGTGGCGGTAGCAAGCGCATACCGCGCAAAAACGTTAAAGATTTTTTAGGCAAGCCGCTGATAGCCTACAGCATCGAGGCGGCGCTAAATTCGGGCGTTTTTGAGCGAGTGATCGTTAGCACCGACGATGCTGAGATAGCGGACGTCGCAGTTAAATTCGGCGCGCAAGTTCCGTTTATGAGGGACGCCGCGCTGAGCGACGACTATGCCACCAGTAGCGACGCCGTAGCGGGCGCGGCGAGAAGACTAGGCGGCGGATACTCTCATGTTTGCTGCCTTTACGCGACCGCACCGCTCATCACGGGCGAAATTTTATGCGAGGCATACGGCAAATTTGAGGAAGCAGAGTGCGAGTTTTTATTTTCCGCGACGGAGTTTAGCTTCCCTATCCAGCGCGCGATCAAGCTTGGCGAGGACGGCGCCGTAAATATGTTTTACCCGCAGTTTGCGCTAACTCGCTCGCAGGATTTAGAGCGAGCCTATCACGACGCGGGCGCGTTTTATTTCGGCAGGTGCGAGGCGTGGCTGGAGAAAAAACCGATCTTTGCGCCGCACTCAAGGGTGTTTTTGCTTCCGCGAAATTTAGTCTGCGACATCGACACGCCCGAGGATTTCGAGTTTGCACAGAAGCTTTACCGGATAAATTACGACTGAGGACAAATGCAAAAAGATTACATAAAAGCCAAAATATCGGTAGCTAGAACGCTCATGCAGATTTTTGCGGTTGCGGGGATCTTGCACATATTTTATCTGGCGGCTAGCTACCGCGGCTTAAACGAGGTTCAGATTCTGTTTTTCGCCGCGGCGGGCGCGGTTTACCTCATCGCCGCCGTGTGTTTGACGCTTAGAATTTTAAATTTGGCGGAAAAACTTGATGAATTTTAACAAAATCTCAAATCTAAAAACCCTCATCCGCACCGATAGCAGCTCGAAAATCGGACACGGACATATTAGGCGCGATCTTATCTTGGCGCAAAATTTTAAAGACGTCAGCTTTGCTTGCATCGACCTGCCCGGCAGCCTAGCAGACGAGATACCATATCCCGTTTTTACGCTAAAAAGCATGGACGTAAGCGAGCTAGTAAATTTGATAAAAAAGCGTAAATTTGAGCTACTTGTGATCGATCATTACGGCATTAGCGCGGCGGACGAAAAGCTAATCAAAGAGCAAACGAACGTCCAAATTTTAAGCTTTGACGACAACTACAAAGAGCACTTTTGCGACTACTTGCTAAACGTAAATATCTACGCCGACGCCTGCAAATACGCAAATCTAGCGCCCGCAAACTGCGAGCTGGTTTTTTCGCCGCTAGTTAGGAGCGAGTTTTATAACGAAGCAAAAATCAAACGCAAGAAAAAATTTAATTACCTCATCGCGCTAGGAGGCACTGACGCGCTAAATTTGACGGCCAAAATCGCCTCAAATTTGCTCGCGAAAAACAAAAAAGTAGCCGCCGTTACGACGAGCGCGAACGTAAATTTAGCAAATTTGCAAATTTTAGCGGATAGCGAGCCAAATTTTAGCCTTTTTATAAACTCGAACGAGGTCGCGCGACTGATGAACGAGAGCGAAATTTTAGTGATTTCGGCTAGCTCGCTCGCAAACGAAGCGCTGGTTTTGGGCGCTAAATTTAAAGCCGTGCGCGTCGCGGATAATCAAAACGAGATGGCGCAGTGGCTAGCCGCAAACGGGCGCGAGATCTACGAGGCGGACGAGATATGCTTGAGCTTATAAATTTTACCGATCTAACTGACGAGCAAATTTTGATGATTTTGCGCTGGCGAAACGACGAGCGAGTCGCAAAATACATGAAAAACAAAAGCGTGAGCGAGCAAGAGCACAGAAACTTTATCTCAAATTTGAAAAACGACGAAACAAAAAGGTATTTTTTAGTAGAAGAGGATAACGACTACATCGGTGTGATTGATTTCGTGGATATCGAGGCGGACTCGTGCGAATTCGGCATTTACGCAAATCCGGAGCTAAAAGGCAAAGGTAAAATCCTAATGCAAACCATCGTCGAATACGCCGCCAAAACGCTTAAGGTCGGCGAGCTAAAATCGTGCGCCTACAACGAAAACGAAAAAGCGATCGCGCTATACCGCAAATTCGGCTTTGAAATTTATGGGCGCGACGAGCAAATGAGCTATATGTCGTTATCTTTACGCAAACTTGATATAATGGCTAAAAGTTAGGAAAATTTATGAAAATAGCAAATTTCGACACGGACGAAAAGGTCTTTATCATCGCCGAACTCTCGGCAAATCACTCCGGCAGCCTGCAAACAGCTCTTGATACGATAAAAGCCGCCAAGCGAGCGGGTGCGGATGCTATAAAGCTACAAACATACACGACTGATAGCATCACGCTAGATTCTCGCGGCGAGGACTTCATCATAAAAGCCGGTCTGTGGGACGGGGCAAATTAATATTAGCTTT
>CAURRL010000081.1:0-5972 GCA_963526895.1 uncultured Campylobacter sp.
CTAAAAGAGCAGATCGAGCTTTTAAAAGAGTTTCAAAAAGCGCCGTTTTCTAGCATGATAACGGCTCCCGAGATAGAAATTTTACAAAAGATAACCAATCCCGTCGCCGTGATCTCGGGCTTTTCGCACATAAAGCAGCTTAGAAGCGAAAAAGACGAGTATAAGCGCCGACTGGACGGGCTTTCTAAGACGACCGACGAGCTAGCTAGAAAAGAGCAAATTTTAACTCAGATCGTAAATTTGAGCGACGACGCGCGCTTTCAAGCCGAGCTTGCCGAGGCTAGGCAGGAGCTAGCGGAATTTAACGCCGCGGCCGACATCGCAAAAACAACCTACGGCGTGTATGAAAAGCGCGTAAACGAGGCGATAAACCGCACCAGCGAGGATATCAAAGCACAGATGAAAAAGGCGCTAGATATCGGTATATTTATCGTCGTCGTGATCGGGCTTTCGTTTTTGTTCAAATTTATCATCAAAAAGACGATCACCGACAACGAGCGCCTCTACACGGCGAATAAATTTATAAATCTCGTAAACATCACGCTCATCATCATGATTTTGCTTTTTGCCTATATCGAAAACGTGACCTATCTCGTTACGGTGCTGGGCTTTGCGTCTGCGGGTATTGCGATTGCGATGAAAGATATGTTTATGAGTATGCTCGGCTGGACGGTGGTGGTTTTTGGCGGTAGTTTCCACGTCGGCGACCGCATCAAGGTGCGCAAAGACGGAGAGGACGTCGTGGGCGATATTATCGATATCTCGCTACTTAGGATGACTATTTACGAGGACGTCACGATCGTCACGGTAAACTCAAACCGCAGAGCGGGGCGCATTATATTTGTGCCAAATAATTATATCTTCACCGATCTTATCGCAAACTACTCGCACCACGGCATGAAGACCGTCTGGGACGGCATCGACGTGGTTTGTAGCTTTGATTCTAACCACAAAAAAGCCGCCCACATCATCAAGGATATCGCGCGAAAATACTCCAAAGGCTACACGGAAATCGCCAAAAAACAAATGAGCAAGCTGCGAAATCAATACAGCATAAAAAACCCGAACGTTGAGCCGCGCGTGTTTACCTTTATCGAGCCTTATGGCGTAAAAATTTCGGTCTGGTATATGGCAAACACCTTTGCCACGCTATCTTTGCGAAGCACGATAAGTGCGGAGATAATGGAAGCCATAGCTAGCCACGACGACATTGTGATCGCCTATCCGACGCAGACTTTATACATGGATAGACGCGTAAAAGCAGGCGAAACAAAGCCGATCGGCGAAGGCGGCGAGGAGAAGCATGAAGCCTAACTCAAATTTGACCCAGCAAGAGCCGCGCCGAGAGAAGGTGTTTTTTAAAACATTCGGCTGCCGCACGAATATCTACGACACCGAGCTGATGAAAAGCTACGTCAAAGACTACGATATCGTTAGCGACGAAAACGAAGCCGACATCGTGGTGGTAAACTCCTGCACGGTCACAAACTCCGCCGATAGCGGCGCTCGCAGCTACATAAACGGCATAAAAAAACGCGGCGCTAGGGTGATACTAACGGGTTGCGGCGCGGTGAGTAAGGGTAAGGAGCTGTTTAACAAAAGCGCGGTTTTTGGCGTGATAGGCGCGAGCAAAAAAGAGGATATAAACGCGCTGCTAAAGTCGCAAGATCCGTTTTTTGAGCTGGGAAATTTAAAAAGTATCGACAAAAATATCGTAACGAACTACGAAAATCACACCAAAGCCTTTATCAAAATCCAAGAGGGTTGCGACTTTGCGTGCAGCTACTGCATCATCCCCGCCGTTCGCGGCAAGGCGCGCAGTATGGACGAGGAGGTGATTTTAAAAGAGGCTAAAATTTTAGCCTACAACGGCTACAACGAGCTAGTGCTAACTGGCACAAACATCGGCAGCTACGGCAAGGATACGGGCTCAAGCCTAGGCCGCTTACTAGGACGGCTCGGTAAAATAGGCGGCATAAAGCGCATAAGGCTTGGTAGTATCGAACCAAGCCAGATAGACGAGAGCTTTCGCGAGATCTTGCGCGAGAGCTGGCTAGAGCGGCATCTGCACATCGCGCTTCAGCACACGAGCGAGGCGATGCTGCGCATCATGAGACGGCGAAATCAGGCCTTTAGGGACTTGGAGCTGTTTTTGGAGCTTAGCGAGATGGGTTTTGCGCTAGGAACCGACTACATCGTTGGGCATCCGGGCGAGAGCGAGGAGATCTGGAGCGAGGCGCTGCTAAATTTTAAAAAATTTCCGCTCACGCATTTGCACTGCTTTGCGTATTCGCCGCGAAGCGGTACGCACTCGGCGGATATGAAAGTGGACGTTAGCGGTGACGTGGCGAAGGCTAGGCTTAAAATTTTAAAGCAAATCGTAGCGGAAAATAATTTTAAATTTAGGCAAGAGCACGCCAGAAAAGGCGGGAGCCTAAATGTTTTGGTCGAGCAGCTAAACGGCGAATTTTACGAAGGTTTCGATCAGTTTTATAACAAAGTAAAAATCAAAACGGATAAGCAAATTTTAAAAGAGTGGGCAGTCATAGATAAATTTGAAGTAAAAAGCGAGGGCGACTATGCACAAATTTAAGCTAAATAAACAAAAGATTATCGTGATTTTGACGGCTATTTTGGCGATTTTGCTAGCCGTTGCGGTAGGTAGAAGCCAGCCTAAAAATATAATGTACGAAAGCTACGAAAAGCTACTAGAAGGCGATATGATCGCAAGCGCGACGGTAAACGGCGGCGAGCTGGAGCTCACGACTAAAGGCGGTAACAAATACATCATCGTAAAAGACGGCGTAGATATGCGTGCTCTAGTGCAAAAAGTGCCCGTCGATCTAAAAAAAGAGACGCCCGTGCTGGATGAAATTTTAGCCGTGCTGGCGCTGCTAGTTATCTGTTTTGCGGGGCTTGCGATTTATGCGAGGTTTAAAAAGCAAAAACTCGCCGCACAAAACGAAAATCAAAAAGCAAACGTCTATGAATACGATAATATCGCCGCTAGCTCGGTGGCTCCTGCTATCTCAAACGTCAAATTTGACGACGTGGCAGGTATAAAGGACGTCAAATTTGAGCTAAGCGAGATCGTGGATTTTCTAAAAAATCCGACGAAATATAAAAAATTCGGCATCAAAATGCCAAAAGGCGTGCTGATGGTCGGGCCTCCTGGCGTGGGTAAAACGCTAGTGGCAAAGGCCGTCGCGGGCGAGGCGGGAGTGCCGTTTTTTTACCAAAGCGGCGCAAGTTTTGTACAAATTTACGTTGGTATGGGTGCAAAACGCGTGCATGAGCTGTTTTTAAAAGCTAAAGCCTATGCACCATCTATCATCTTTATCGACGAGATCGACGCCGTGGGCAAGGTGCGCGGCGGCAACCGAAACGACGAGCGCGAGGCCACGCTAAATCAGCTGCTAACAGAGATGGACGGCTTTGAGGATAATTCTGGCGTCATCGTGATCGCTGCGACCAATCGCATCGAGATGATAGACGAGGCGTTGCTACGCTCGGGACGATTTGATAGGCGCATTTTCCTTTCTATGCCCGATTTTACCGATAGGGTAGAGATTTTAAAGTCCTATCTAAAAGACAAAAACACGAGCGTAGAGCCACAAGACGTGGCGCGTATCAGCGTCGGTTTTAGCGGGGCGGCTCTTTCTACGCTGGTAAACGAAGCTGCGATAAACGCGCTAAGACGCG
Organism: uncultured Campylobacter sp.; assembly: GCA_963526895.1. Lineage (GTDB taxonomy): Bacteria > Campylobacterota > Campylobacteria > Campylobacterales > Campylobacteraceae > Campylobacter_A. The sequence continues at coordinate 3,703 of CAURRL010000081.1, forward strand.
GCGGCGAGATAATCGAATTTAGCGATTTTGAAAGCGTTTTAAACAAAGTCCTGCTCGGTAAAAGAAGGATTTTAAGCTACAACGACGAGGAAAAGCGCATTCAGGCGCTCTATCAGGGCGCAAAGGCTTTGGCTGCGTATTGGTTCGGGATAGAATTTGAAAAAATTTCGCTCGTCGAGGAGCAGTTTATGCGCCCCGAGCGAGAGATAGAGTCGCGCTCGCAGATGTTTGCGCGTATCAAGGTCTGTTTGGCGGGCATGAGCGCGCTAAAGATGGTCAAAGACGATACCTTTTCAAACTCCAACGCCGACATCCAAAAGGCTCGCGAGATAGCGCAAAACATGGTTTTTGAGTACGGCATGGGACATACATTTACGCCAAGCGCGGCTGAGGCCGAGGAGCTACTGCAAGAGGCATACGCCGAGGTCGGAACGTTTTTGGCGGGCATGAAGGCGCAGCTAGAGCGCATCTGCGAGCATATCGAGATTTTTGAGAGTATCGACAAAGACGCGCTGGGTAGGATAATCAAAGAGTATTACAACTAAATTTAAGGAGAAAAAATGAAAGCAAAAATAGGCATTTTGACGCTGAGCGACCGCGCTAGCGAAGGCAAATACGACGATCTATCGGGCGCGGCGATAAAAGAGGTTTTGGATGGCTGGATAACGAGTGAGCGCGAGTATTTTTATGAAGTGATTCCCGATGAGATCGAGCTCATAAAAGAGCGCCTAAAACACATGATAGACGTGCTGGGCTGCGATCTAGTACTAACGACGGGCGGCACGGGGCCGGCTCCTCGCGACGTGACGCCTGAGGCGACCGAGGCCGTATGCGAAAAGATGATGCCGGGCTTTGGCGAGTTAATGCGTGCAGCCAGCCTAAAATACGTACCTACGGCGATCCTGTCGCGCCAAACGGCCGGTATCAGAGGGCACGCGCTCATCGTAAATTTACCCGGCCAGCCAAAGGCGATCAGAGAGTGTCTAGAGCCGGTTTTCCCAGCGATTCCGTACTGCATTGATCTCATCGGCGGCGCATTTATCGAGACTGATGAGAGTGTGATGAAGGTGTTTCGCCCGAAGCAAAAGAAAATTTCATAATCCACGTGCTAAACTTTTTTGAAAATATAAATTTAAAGGCTACGAGGCTGCTTGAGGGCTATTATTCGCTCTTTTGCGGCCTTTTTACGCTTTGCATCGGCATTTATGCGCTCGGGCTAGTTTTTGGGGCAGAGTGGCTTTTGCTTGCCGCTAGCGCTTGTATCTATGCGTGTTTCGTCCTGCTTGCGTTTCGTTCGCTTTTTTGGTTCGTCTTGAGTCTGATTTTCTCGCCCGCTTTTGCTATAGTTGTACGCGAGCGTTACGACGAAAATTTGCTTTTAGACGCGGTTTTTGCGCTTATGTGGATATTTTGTTGGCTATTTTTATCGCTAGCCGTGAGTGAAAATATCTCAAAACTCGGCAACGAAATCGTATCTAAAATTTTACGCATCGCCGCGCTTTTTGCAGTGATCGGCGTTTACTACGTTAGTATCGAAAATAGCCTAAATTTACAAGCTATTTTAAAAGATACCGTTACGCTTCGCATCGTGCTTATCGCTATAAATATCTACATGTTTCCTTCCCTTATTGCGCTTTTGGCGCTTGATTTGCGCGGGTATTATTTGAAAAACAAAGACGTAAAAAGGGCTAAATTTTCATTTTTTAATTTCACTAAAGAAGCCTTAAAAGTAATCAAATTTATTGCCTTACGGCGTAAAATTTAAACGCATAAACTTTTTATACAGTCTCTAAAAAACACTATTTTTTGTAAATTTGAGGGATAGAAAACCGCTTTACCGATTTTGATTAATAGCATTGAAGTTAAAATTTTAGCAAAAACTCTAGGTACTTTTCGGAGCGGATAGTGCTTGCAATTAAATTTGACAAAGTAAATCCCGCAGAGCAAAGCCAAATTTTAATTTCGGCCTTGCTTGTTGGCTTACTCAGCGTCTTATTTTAGCTCTTTTGCGCCGATTTTTGATTTTTTACTTAGGCGTTTTACGTAAACGATATAAAGCGCAGTGAGCAGGCCGACGGCGGCAAGTAGGGCGACAACGATGTGGCTAAACGCGCTCTTGTCGTAGTTTTTGCCTAGATAGTAGCCAACGGCGAGTAGTATGGCGACCCAGATACCAGCACCAAGCGTCGTGTAGAGGCTAAATTTAAAAAGATTCATCTTAGCAAGGCCCGCCGGCAGGCTGATATATTGGCGGATGCCAGGGATCAGGC
>CAURRL010000082.1:0-5951 GCA_963526895.1 uncultured Campylobacter sp.
CGGCTAAATTACCGCTTTGTGGTTGCTCGTCAAAGAGGCTATTTTGAGAAATGGTTTTAACGCTCGTCTCTAAATCCGCACGAGCAGGTTCGGCCAAATTTTGCTCGGTAGCGTTTTTAGGATCGCCGTTTTTGTCGGCGCTCCTGATTTCTTCGCTCAAATTTTCACGGTTTCTCGGGCTTAAAATTTTTATGCTCTCGATCCCGCTTTCTTCATCCAAGTCCATCAAATTTAACCCCGCGTTCACGACGCCGTCGATATAGCGCGCGTGGAGTAAAAAGAAAAAATGATCGCCTTTTAGCGCGTGAAATTCGCTGTTTTTGATGAGGCGACTTACGCGTTCGCCGCTTTTTAGAGGCGTGGCCTTGTCCTCCTCGCCCCAAAATATAAACGCCTTACCGCCAAAGTCCGCAAATTTAGAGCTAAAGTCCTCATCGACGACGTTTTTTAGGGTCTCGTACATCGTTTTGCTCATACCTTTTACGTCTTTCGTGGCGAAAAATTTGTATAAAAACCCAAGCCCGAACAGCTTTAAAAACTTAAACAAAGCGATCTTAAATCGCACCCAAAGCGGCTTTTTAGCTACGATGCCGGCCGAGCTTAAAAGCGCGAGATATTCGGGATTTAACAGGGTTGCGACCTTGCCACCGAAGCTATGTCCGAAGATGATTTTGGGGTTCGCGCCAAGCTCGTCTAAAAAGGATTTCATGATTTTTGCGTAGTCTTTCGTCGCTAGCGCGCCGTGCATACTGCTCGCGCCAAAGCCGGGCATATCGACGTAAACGTGCCGAAAGTCCTTAAAATACGCGCCGAAAGCCTTTTTCATAATCTCTTTGTTTGCGCCCCAACCGTGCAAAAATAGCGCGACGTCCTTGTGCGCGGGATTTACGGTTTCGTAGCTGATGCGGTAAATTTTGCCGCCGTATTTTACCTCTTTGACCGCCATTATTCGCCGCTTCCGGCTCGTTTTTTAGCCTCATAAATGCTTTGCAGTACCTCGACGGCCTCGCATAGGCGCTCGTACTCGCCCATATTTAGCAGTACGGCTTCAAATTTATTATTTTTGACGATCACGGCGCGCTTCATCTGCGCCTTGCCGACCTTGCCCAAGACGGCGCTAAAATTTCGCACCACTTCGGTCGCCGTGTAAATTTCATCTTTGCTAAAAGTAGTCATTTCTGCTCTTTACGTAAAATTTTGTGTAAAATATAGCATATTATCTTTAAATTCAAATTAAAATATAATGGCGTATTATGTTCGTTAAAATTTATTTTAGAGCGTTTTATATTTTTAGAGTGAAATTTGCGAGCATATAAAAGAGGAAGTAGTAAAATTTGATGAAAATAGCAACCTTGTCAAGAAAGTAAGGTAAATTTGGCCTAAATCGGCACTTTAACGCTATAAAATGTTGAAAAATAAGCCGTGTCTTTGCCTTAAAGCGCAAAAATTAAAAAGCCGCTAAAAACAATCCGTTTAAGGCGGCAAAAAATGTCAAATTTACGAAATTCAGCCGCAAAAAATTTACAACTTGCCCTTTGCCGACGTTATGGAGTTGATAAATTTATAGTCGATATTTATCTCGCGCTCTTTTGGCAAGCTTGCGGCTAGTAGCTCCAGAGTCCCCTCAAAATCGTCAAATAGATAATTCGCCATGCTGCCCGGGTTTGGATTGATCTCGTTTAGATAGACTTCGCCGTTTATCTCGAAAAAATCGCAGCGTATCAGCGCCCCGTCAAAGCCGCAGTTGTAGATGCGCTCAAAGCTTTGTTTTAGCTTGGCGGCTAGCTCTGCGCCGATGTCGGCCTCGCGCGCCCTGCTTTCGTTTGAAAAGCTCATATATTTTTGCTCGTAGTCTAAAAATTCCTTTTTTTTAGGCTCTTCGATGATGGAAAATTTGATCTCGCCATCGGCCTTGTAGCCTGCTAGATTGTACTCCTTCACGCCTTCGATAAAGGGCTCTACTAGGATCTCTTTGTCAAACTCGTATGCCACGTCCAGGCCGTATTCCAGCTCGCTAGCGTCTTTTATCACGCTCACGCCGATTGAGCTTCCTAGGCGAAGCGGTTTTAGGATCACGGGCAGCGGCAGGCTAGGCGCTTTTCCTCTGCCTACAACCTCGTAGTTTAGGGTATTTACGCCCGCTTTTTGCGCTAGCAGCTTGGTTAGCTCCTTGTTGTAGCTTAGCGCACTGGCCTCCACGCGAGGGCCGATGTAGCTAAGGCCGTAAAACTCGAGCAGCGCCGCGATCTTGCCGTCCTCGCCGTCCATACCGTGGACTAAATTTATAAACACGTCCGCCTCGATCTTTTTCTCGCCGAGTAACCCGCCCGCGAAAAATCCGCCCTGCTTAAGAGTGAGTTTTTTGGCGTTTTTATACTTGCCCGAGCTAAAGAAATTCGCCTTCATATCGGCGCCGTTTATCAGGTAAAATTCTCTAAATTTATCGCAAAATATAAACAAAGGTTCGTTTTTTAGCACCTTTTTTAGGGCTATGGCGCTTACGATACTGATCTCGTGTTCGTAGCTTTTAGCACCAAATATCACAGCAAATTTCATATCTTTTCCTTTTTTATGCTAGTTTTTTTAGGGCTTGTTTGACGAGTTCGCCCGTATTTTGCGCGTCGCACTCGCTAAGCGCCTTGGTTATCTTTTCTCTTTTAAAGCCGAGGCTCTCAAGCGCCAAGATCGCTTCGTGCTGGTGGCTAGGCAGATTTTCGTCCATCGTCATCTTTGCGTCACTAAGTTCGGCGATGATGCGTCTAGCCGTCTTTGCGCCGATGCCCGGCACCGTTTGTAGCGCCGCCGCGTCTCCGCTTTTTACCGCGTTTAAGAATGCGTTCGGATTTAGGCTCGAGCACACCGCCATCGCCGTCGCAGTGCCGATTCCACTTAGTTTTATCAGCATCTCAAACATCTTTTGCTCGTTGCTATCTAAAAATCCGTAAAGCAAGTCCGCATCCTCGCGGATGATCTGCGTGATGTTTAGCTCCACGCTCTGGCCTCGCTCGAGCTTTGCCGAGCAAAAAAGCGAGATAGCTACGCCGTAACTCACGCCGCCTGCTGTTTTTAGGATGAGATTTGCGGGCTCTTTTTTGGTTATGACGCCCTCGATCGCTTTTATCATCGTTTTCCTTTAAAATTTGCGATTATCTCTAAAATTTGATTAATTCTTGCAAAAATTTGTCCGTAACCTCGCTAAATGCGGCGTTTAGCGCCTTCATCGCGATTTCGCCCTCGTCCGCGCCTGCGTCTTTTTGCGAGCTTAGCACGACGCTTTTTAGCTCTTTGCCGTCTTTAAAAAAGCTAAACATCATCGAAATTTGCGCTTTTTGATCTTTGATTTGAAGGGTGAGTAAATTTGACTTTACGCTTACGTCCGCGTTTTTAAAAGAGGGCTTAAACACGCACTGATCGCTCGCGGCTATGATCAAATTTCGCCTAGCCATCTCGCTTGGGAGCGCTAAAAATTTGATATTTTTTAGCGGACGGATCTCGCCGTTTGCGTCTACCTTTAGGACTTCACGGCTCTCATACGCACCAAAAACCCGCACCTCCTCGATGAAAACCGTTTTTTCCGGCCTATTTTCGCACTCTTTAAATTTATCCTCCGCGCCGCCTAGCATAAAATAATTCGTCCTAGGCGCAGGCTTTGCCAAAACGCTACAACCGCTAAAAAACAGCGCCGTAACGGCTAAAACCGTGCTTAAAATTTTCATTTTTCGTCCTTTTTCTGCGTGTCTTTAAAGAAAAATTCGTACGGGTCGTCCTCGAGTCTAAAAAGGGTATTTCTAAAATCCGAAATGAGCTTTTGGAAGCTAAGCAGCGTCCTCTCCGTCTCGTCGCCAATCGTATTTAGCGCGTCTTTCACGTCGTATTCGCCGCTTTTTATCTTTTCTGCTATCGCGGTTTGTAGATTTTTTAGCTCCTGCGCGGCGTCCGCGGCTTTAGTCGTAAATGAATTTACAAACTCAAGCGTGCCAGAGGCGTTTTTTAGCGCTTTTTTTAGCTCGTTTAGCGTCAAATTTGCATTAGCCAAAACCTCGTTTGCGTTTGCGATAGTCGCGTTTATATCGAGATTTCCGGCGTTTATCTTTTTCGCGGCTTCATCAACCGAAACTAGGATAGACGAAAATTTAGCCGCGTTTTCGTCGCTTAAAAATTTATTGATATTTTTAAAGGTAGACTCTAAATTTTTCGTTAGATACTCGGCTCTGTCGCCGATTTTATCAAAAAAGCTCGCCTCAAGCCCTATGTAGGCCTTTTCATTTTTATCAAAGAGCGGGCTGTCCATGCTGCCGCGCGAGATGTTTAGGTAGCCGATGCCAGTGATGCCCTGTATCTCCGCAGACGCCGTGCTATCGGTTCTTATCGGTATATCTTTCCTTACGGAGAGCTCAAGCTCGATGAGGGCCTCTTTTTCGTCGGCAAAGCGAATATCCTTGACCGTGCCCGCGTCTACGCCGATAAATTTGACCGTGGAGTCCTTTTTGATGCCGCTTGGCAGGCTTGTAGTTTTGATGAAATACGACCTGTAATCATCGGCCTTTTTCCCGTATCCGCCCAGCCACCACGCCGCGATACCCAGCGCGCTCACGACAAGCACGAAAAAGAGGCCTATCAAAGTATAATTTATTTTATTTCCCACCGTTTTTCCTTGTTTTTAAAAGCTCTTCGAGCGGATTTTCGGGCATTTGCATCAGCTGCTCAAAAGTCCCCTCAAAGGCTATCTTTTTATCCTGAAGTATCAAAAATCTATCCAAAATAGTACAAATGCTGTCTATATCGTGCGTCACCATCACGACCGTGACGCCAAGCGTATCTCGCAGCTCCACTACTAGCTCGTCAAACGCCCGCGCGCTACTTGGGTCAAGGCCGGAGTTTGGCTCGTCTAAAAACAAAATTTTAGGACTTAGCACTAGAGCTCTGGCCATCGCCACGCGCTTTTTCATACCGCCACTTAACTCGCTTGGGTACTGCAAAGCGACATTTTCGCTAAGGCCTACTTTTTGCAGCCAAAACATCGCTATCTCGCGCATCGAGCGCTCGCTCATCCCGCTATACTCTTTTAGCAGGATGTAGATGTTTTCCAGCACGTTCATCGAGGTATAAAGCGCGCCAAACTGAAACATCACGCTGCAAGCAAGCTTTATCTCCTGCCTAGCCGCTTCGTCTAGCGACCATAGATCGCGCCCTAGCATCTCGATCTTGCCCGCACTTGGCTCTTTTAGATATATCATCGTTTTCATCAGCGTCGATTTACCCGTGCCGCTACCGCCCAGTAGACCGTAAATTTCAGCCTCGTTTACGTGGAAATTTAGTCCGTCGTGGATCACTCGCTCGCCGAATTTCGTCGTTAAATCAGTCGCTTTTATTATCATTTATATGCCTAGCTGCGTGAAAATAATCGAAAACAGCGCGTCCACCATGATCACGCCAAATATCGCATTTACCACGCTCACGGTCGTATACGTGCCCACGCTTTGGGTGTTTCCGCCGATCTGAAAGCCTCTCATGCAGCCGATAAACGCGATCACGACGCCAAAAAACGGAGCCTTAAAAAGCCCGACGTAAAGATGCTTGATATCCACCTCTTGACCAAATCTCGCCAGATAGCTATCAAAGCTGATGTTTAGGTAGTTTTCCATCACGACCATCTCGCCTAGTATCCCCGATACGTCGGCTAAAAACACGATAAGAGGCATGGCTACGATAAGAGCTATAACGCGAGGCAAAACGAGAAATTTAAACGGATCAAACCCCATCGTTTTCATCGCGTCGATCTCTTCGGTGATTTTCATAACGCCGATTTGCGCAGTAAAGCTTGACGCCAGACGCCCCGCCACGATGATAGCGGCAATAAGCGGAGCTATCTCGCGCAGGGTCAAAAGCCCCATCATCTCGACGATTATTATCGTGGCGCCGAAACTCTCGAGCAAATTTGAGCCCTGATA
>CAURRL010000083.1:0-5931 GCA_963526895.1 uncultured Campylobacter sp.
TAAAAGTAGTTTTTGATTAAGGCGCTCGGTCACATACTATATGTATGCTTCCGTCACGCCTAATCAAAAACTATTTAAACTACGCCTATTCTGTCTTGAATATTTATTACATAGCTTACTAAATTTACAAATTTAACTACATTAAATTTAAAAACTCAAATTTATTTAGCGTTTTGCTGTGCAGGCCTGGGCGCGTAAATTTAAATTTTAGTTCGTATAGCTTTGTAGCTTTTCATAATCCACTATCAAAAATTCATGCGGCGTTATGCGTCTGATGATGTCGTCTTTGATTAATTCGTTAAAGGCCGTGCTTGCGCTTTGGCGTTTGAGTCCGACGAAGCTTGAAAGCACCTTTAACGAAAACGGCAAAAAGACGTAGTGGTAGCCGTTTTGCGTCAAATTTTGCTCTGCGGCGAGCTCGACTAGGAAGTTTGCTATGCGCCCCTTTGCGCTTTCAAAAAGTATCGATTTTATGATCTGGCGTTGCAGCAAGGAGATATTTACGAGCGTGTCGGCGTAGGCTTTGGCAAATCGCTCGTTTTTTAGCAGCTCGCCCATATCGCCCGCGTCGATTGAGTAGATCTCGCTGTCCTCTAGGATTTCTAGCACGCATACGTCGTCCACGATCGAGATGTTGTCTTTTTGTAGGTGATAGACGATAAACTCCTCGCCGTCCTCAAAGAACGAGAGCTTGCCCGAGCCGCTTTTAAATATCACAACTTTGATTGATTCTGCGTAGATCGCAGCGCCTTTAGCCAGAAACTCGCGGTTAAATTTAGCAAGCTCATTTTGATCCAAAACGTCTAAAATATCGGTCTCAAGTAGGCCTAGTCGTGATTTTTTCAAGTTTATCGTTTCTTATGATTATTATTCGGTGATTATTTTATCTTAAATATTTTTAAAGTGTATTAAATTTGATCAAGCTTTGGGCGATTGCTCTGCGGGTTTTGCATATTTGCGCCGCGCTAAAAAGCGAGTGGCAAAATTTGGGCGTCAAATTTAGCCCGTTATGAGGCTAAATTTTATAAAATAGCTCAAAATTTAAGGATGAAAAATGTTTAACGGACTGATTAGAGAGATCGCGCAGGTTGCGAGCTATTCGCAAAATACCCTGCGACTAAAAGCCGCATACCGCCCGAATTTAGGCGATAGTGTCGCGGTAAACGGCGCTTGTCTTAGCGTGACGCAGCTACACACAGACGGCTTTAGCGTGGAGCTTAGCGCCGAGACTAGGGCGCACATCGTGACGGAAAACTTGCGCGGACGCGTGCACATAGAGCCTGCCTTGCGACTAGCAGACCGCGTGGACGGGCATCTGCTGCAAGGTCACGTAGACGCTATCGGCGAGGTAGCGCGCATAGAGCGGCGCGAAAACGGGGTTGATTTTTATATAAATTTGCCCTCTAGCGTCATGCCGCTGATGGCAAACAAAGGTAGCATCGCGGTCGAGGGAGTGAGCCTCACGATCAACGAAGTTTTGCCCACAGGCGTGCGCCTAACGATCATTCCGATCACGTTTCGCGAGAGCTTGTTCGGTGAGTTTAAGCCGGGACGCCGCGTAAACGTGGAGAGCGATCTGCTAGCGCGCTACGTGGCTAGGCAACTGGAGTTTGGCCGCAGTGCCCAAAACGGCGGCAAAAGCGAGATCAGCTGGGACGAGTCGCAGCACATCGCGAGTCTTTATTAGGCTTGGCGGGTTAAATTTGACGAAAATGAAGCGGGAAATTTTAGACGTAGTTTTTGAGAGCGAGCGCTTGAGGCTTGGCTTTACGACGCGTTTTGGCGGAGTAAGCGAAGGGGCGCATGAGGGTTTAAATTTGGGTGATCACGTCGGTGATCTGCCTGCAAACGTCGCTAAAAATCGAGAAATCTTAGCCAAGCAAATCGGCATCGCGCCCGACAATCTAAAATTTATGAACCAAATTCACTCAAACTGCGTGGAAATTTTGCGAAATCTTGATGATGAGCTACCGCCTTGCGACGGCGTAATAACTGCGCTTAGAGGCATTGCGCTTTGCGTTTTGGTTGCCGACTGCTCGCCCGTTTTGATATCAGACGAGCGGCGCGGCGTGGTTGCCGCCGTGCATGCGGGCAGGGCGGGCGTAACGGGTAAAATTTGCACGAACGCGGTAAATTTGATGGCGAGCGAGTTTGGCTGCGAGGCGGGCGATCTGCGCGTGTTTGTCGGCGCAAATATTAAGGCGCGAAACTACGAGGTGGGCGAGCTTGATTTGGGCGCATTTAACTGCTATAAAAATGGCGGCAAATTTGACATGGAGGCAGCCTTGCGGGACGAATTTACCGCGCTTAGCGTTGAGCGAGTGGAGTTTGATCCGCGCTGCACATTTGAGACAAAGGAGCTGTTTTCCTACCGCAGGGATGGGGTTACAGGGCGATTTTGCGGCTTTGCGATGAATAAAATCTCGTCATAATAGCCGTACATGACCTAAATTTGGGCGTAGACGAGCGCGCAGCCGGGCGAGTTTAGTTAAAATTTCATTTATGTTTATCAAAAAGGGCTAAAATTTAAATCAAAACCTCATAAAAAGGAGTCAGTATGAGAAAAATCTTACTTTGTTTGATTGTTGCGGCGAGCGCGCTTTTTGCGGCGCAAACGAGATCCTCAAACGAGATGGCAAGTGTCCCTGCGAGCGCGCCTACAAATTTGGCAAACAAGCAGTTTGAAGACGCGCTAGCGATGTACCGAGTCTCGGATTTTAGCGAGGCGGCGAGACTCTTTAATCTAGCTTGCGAAGGCGGACACGCGCGTGCTTGCTACGATCTGGGCGCGATGATCGCTAGCGGAAAGGTTGCGGCAAAGCAGCCTGGGACGGCGGCTAAATTTTACGAGCGAGCGTGCAAAATGGGAGATAAGCTGGGCTGCTACGCGCTAGCGTACGCCTGCCAGACGGGTGCTGGCATAGCAAAAGATGAAGCTCGAGCATACGAACTCTATAAAAACTCATGCGAGCTTGGACTAGCTAAGGGCTGCAACGAGGCGGGCTTTATGAGCGAACGCGGCATGGGCGTAAACGCGGACGTCAAAGCCGCGGTTAAATTTTACGAAAAAGCGTGCAAGATGGGACTAGAGGTCGGCTGCGAAAACGCTAAAATTTTAAAACGTTAGACCGCTAGCGTCATAAATTTAACTCGGTTGCGTGTTTTGCGTCTTGTTTTTCGTAAAAATGCGCCCGAGTTTCGCGCTAAATCTAAATGCTTTACTCGCCAAGATACGATTGGTCTTCGTAAATTCTTAAAAATTATTCAAATTTTGCTTTTGGCGATTAAGAGAACTATTTGGCGTATAAATTTGCAAAATAAAGCCGTAAATCTAAAATTTAAAAATCTCTCCAAAAATAAATCCAAATTTTAGTCTATTTTTAGCTATAATTTGACATCGAATATCAAAAATAACCGAAAGGAAAAGCATGAAAACACGTAAAATTTTTGCCGCTGCGATACTTGCGGGAGTCGTTTGTTCGGCGCAGGCACATATGTTTTGGGTGGACGGGGCAAACGACGAAAAGACGGGTAAATTCGTCGCAAAAATAGGTTATAGCGACGATTTTCCAAACTATGAGCCTATAATGCAAGAGCGCGTCCATCTTTTTGCGCCAGTTACCCTGACCTATAAAGATGGACGGAAAAAAGAGCTAGCGCAAAGCGACGAAAACTACCGCTACGAGGGCGAAAAGCTGGGCAAAGGCACCTATATCCTGCTTGCGCGGCAAAATCCGATGTATTCGCTAAAAAAGCGCAGCGACGGCAAGTGGATTATTGACAAAAATAAGCTTGATCTAAAAGATTTAAGCGACGTGCAAATCTGCCGCCTGATGACGATAACGTCCAAAAAAATCCTAAATTTAGGCGAAGCAGACGACTTTGTCGCTAAGCCCGTCGGAGAGAAAATCGAGATCGTGCCGCTACAAAATCCGGCTAGTTTTCGCGTGGATAAGCCTTTTAAACTACAAGTTTTGGCTGACGGCAAGCCGCTAGAACGCGCCAAACTAACCGGCACTTTTGCGGGATTTTTAGAGGATAAGCGAGCGTTTTACGGTATGACCGACGCGCAGGGTATCACCGAAGTCGTAGCGCTAAGGCCGGGCTTTTGGGTGTTTGAGGTGATTTATGAAAGGCCTTATCCGGATGCCGCAAAATGCGACAAAGAGACGTTAAAAACGACGCTGGGCTTTGATATAAAAGAATAAGTCGGCGTAAATTCGGGCTTTGGGTAAAATTTGAGCCCGAATTTACCTTAAATTTCATATAATTGCTTCGTAACCTAACTCAAAAACGAGGAAAAATGCCATACGAAAATTTTAAATCAAAAAATCCTCTCGCGGCAAAAATCGCCGCAAATGCGAGAAAATTTGACGTCCAGACGCTGCAAAACGAAGATCTTGTAAATTTGCTTTTAAACGAGAAAAAGATCGAAATCTCGGACGAGCAAAAAGAGGCCGTAGAGTGCGTATTTACGGGGCTAATGAAGATAGAAGAAAGCGTGCAACTAAGCGGTTAGATTGCTAAACTTTGAATCCGCTCTCCTAATCTACAAAAATAAAACCCAAGCATCATCCAAATCGCCGTTTTTAGGGCTAAAACCGAAATATCCGATTTTTATCAAATTTGATGTAAAATGGCGGCACGACATCGCAGTCAAGAAAGCCAAAAAAACGTAGAATTTACAATCAAAAATCCAAAGCAAAGGAGAAAATATGCTGTTACTTAAAAATGCCGATCTATATGCGCCAGAGCACGTCGGCAGGAGCGACGTTTTGCTCGGCGGAGGTAAAATTTTAGCCGTTTCTAAGGGGCTTGATTTTCGAGTCGATGGGCTTGAGGTTTACGATCTAGAGGGCAAAATTTTAGCGCCCGGACTCATCGATCAGCACGTGCACATCACGGGCGGCGGCGGCGAGGCGGGTTATCATTCGCGCACGCCCGAAATAACGCTATCTGGGATCATCCGCTACGGCACGACGACGGTCGTGGGTACGCTCGGTACCGACGGGTGCACGAGGAGCCTGGAAAACCTCTACTCAAAAGCCAAAGCGCTCGAGTACGAGGGCATCTCGACCTTCATCCACACGGGTTCTTACGCGCTGCCTAGCGTTACATTTACGGGCAGCGTCAAGCGCGATCTGGTACTCATCGACAAGGTTATCGGCTGTAAGATCGCGATGAGCGACAACCGCGGCAGCTACCCGACCTCTCAGGAACTCATCAAGACCCTGACGCAGATCCGCATCGGCGGCATGATCTCTAAAAAAGGCGGCGTGCTGCACATGCATATGGGCGGTCTCGCGGATAAATTTGACCTGATTTTTAGCGTGATTAAGGATTATTCGTTCCCGATTAATTACTTTTCGCCGACGCACTGCGCGCGGACGAAGGAGCTCTTTGACGAGGCGATCAAATTTCAAAAAATGGGCGGCTACATCGATATCACGAGCGGCGGAAGTAAATTTGCCCCGCTTCACGAAGCAATCGCGTATGGGCTTGATAACGGGCTAAATTTAGAGCGCCTAACGATGAGTTCGGACGGCAACGGCAGCGTGCCTAGATTTGGCGAAAACGGCGCGCTAGTAGGTTACGGCTGCGCCTCGTGCGAGACGAATTTAGAGGTCTTGCAAGCCTGCGTGAAAAATAAAATCCTAACTATCCCGCAAGCGCTAAGCATGATGGGCAAAAACGTCGCAAAATATCTAAATTTAAACGGCAAAGGCGAGATAAAAGTAGGCTTTGACGCCGATTTTGCGGTATTTGACGAAGCTCTAAACCTAGATAGCGTTATCGCTAAAGGGGAGTTTTGCGTGAAAGAGGGCAAGCTCGTGAAAAAGGGATTTTTTGAGTGAAATTTGAAGCAATGCTGTTTTCTTAAATCTGGCGGGTTCTAAATTTGACAAATAATCTTGCTCGCGACCTTTGCGG
>CAURRL010000084.1:0-5856 GCA_963526895.1 uncultured Campylobacter sp.
AGCTAAGCTCGGCCGAGCTGTTAAACGAGATAGTGCCGCCGGTTTCGTACCATTGACCGTTTAGGGCTTTAACCTTTGGCGAAACCGTCCTGCTCTCAAATCCGCGTAAATTTCTGATGCCGCCTAGGTATAGCCTTTCGTTTATCGGTATGTATCCGCGATCCCAAATTTTGCCGAAGCTTGATTTGAATCTAAAAATAAGGTCGTAGTCCACCCACTCTCTGATACCTTGATACCAGTTGAAATTCGTTCTACTCTTTAAAAATTTCTCATCGCCGCCCACGCCCGCAAACTCTAGACTAGTGCTTGCGATGATACCTGTGCGAGGCAGGTAATAATCATCCGTGCTGTTATAGGTGATAGACGGGATGAGCGAGCTTTTGATGCTTTTGCCGTCTTTATAGCCGACGCTTTTTAACACGTCGCTAAGTCCGCTGATACGGCTTTGCTCTATGACGTAGCCTAAAGACGCGCTTAAATTTCTAGTTAACTTTCTGCCTAGTACCAAATTTAGACCGTATGATTTCTCGTCGTAGTTGTTCCAATCGTAGTCGCTAGCGTATAGCGTGCCGCCCAGGCTGTACTCGGAGTCGAAAAGGCGCGGGTTAGTTAAGCCTATCTGGCCTGAGAGCTCGTTGTCGCTTCTATCGACGCTTATGACGCCTTTCATACCGCTACCAAACACGTTCGTATCGGACAAGCTCGCGTTAAGCAGCAAGCCGTCCGAGCTACCATAGCCGATACCGCCGCTGATCGAGCCGGTGGAGGCCTCTTTTACTTTTACGAGTAGATCGACTTGATTCGCTCCGACGCGTTGCTCTTCGATCTCGACCTCGTCAAAGTAGCTCGTTCTCTTTAGCGCGTCCTTGCTATCTTGCAGGTCGGTTCTACTGTATAAATTTCCCTCCGTGAGGTATAGCTCGCGTCTGACGACTCTATCTACGGTTCTATCGTTACCTGAAATTTGCACGTTTCTTATATATACTTTTTCGTCCGGCACGACCTCGTAGACGATACTTACGGTCTTATCCTCGACGTTTTTATCGGTTTTTGGATTTATCCTTACAAATGCATATCCCTTATCCGCTACGATATCGTCGAGCTTTTTCATATCTTGTCTTAGGCGAGCGGAGTTCATCACGTCGCCGCCCTCTAGCCTAAAGTCTTTTAAAATTTTCTCTTTATCAAGCTCTAAAAACTCAGGCGCTTCGATGTCTACGCTAGATACTCTATACTGCTCGCCCTCGGTCACGTAGTAGGTGAGGTCTGCGGTGTAGTTATCCATATAGGCGTTTAGATACGGGCTTGAAACCGTTGCATCTAGGTAGCCTTTTTGGTAGTATTTGTCTTGGATTCTCGCAGGATCGTTTGGTAGCTCGAAAAGCTTAACCTTACCGTCGTTTCTACCCCACATCCAACCCATAAATTCGCGCTCTTTGTTCGCTACCACAGGCTCCACATCGTCATAATCAAAAAGCTTTGCGCCGACTAAATTTACGTTTTCTATTATGATATTTTCGCCGCGGTTTATGTTCATCGTGACAAAAAGGCTGCTGTCATTGCCGGCTACCGGCTCTTTAGTTACGTCCACGATCGTGTCAAAGTAGCCTTTTGACTCGTAATACTGCCTTATGCGCTCTTTTGCGCGCTCGATGGCTAGCTCGTCGTACATATTGCCTTGTTTGATGTTGATTAGCCCGTCGATAGCGGTTTTGTCGTTAGTTACTACGCCTTTGATATCGATACGAGCGATGCTAGGCTTTTCTTTTACCGTTACGGTCACGTCGCCGCCCTCGTTTTCGATATAGATATCGTCGAAGTAGCCCTGTTTAAACAGCTTTGCGATCGCCCTATCCGTGCTATCGCCGCTTAGCTCGTCGCCGACTTTTAGCCCCATTATTTCCTTTGCGGTTTCGGGAGACAGATGAATGAGACCTTTAAAATTTATGGAAGTTATCTGCTGGGCATTCGCCAAAACTGCGCCCAAAAGTAGTAGAAAAACGCTTTTTTTCATTGATTTAACCTAAAAGTGATGATAAGGCTGTATAATAGCACATTTTATTTTTAAACAATATAAATTTAAAAGGCGAATTTATGAAAATCGGTATCGTAGGCCTAGGACTCATCGGCGGCTCGCTAGGTCTTAGCCTAAAAAACGAAAAACTAATCAGCTGCGTTAGTGGCATGGATCTAAGCAAAGAGCACGAAAAACAGGCGATTGAGCTCGGTCTCGTGCATGAAATTTTGACGCTTGAGCAGATAAAGCAAAAGTGCGACATGATATTTTTAGCCATCCCAGTCGAAGGCATCATAAAAATCGTCAAAGAATTTGAAGGTATCGGCGAAAACACGACTATCGTCGATCTTGGTAGCACCAAGCAAAAAATAATCGAAGCCGTGCCAGAGAGCATCAGGCAAAATTTCATCCCCGCTCACCCGATGGCGGGTACCGAGTACTCCGGCCCTACCGCCGCGTTTTCTGGACTTTTTAAAGACGCCGTCGTAGCCATTTGCGACTTTAAAGAAAGCGGCGAGATGCACGTCAAACGCTCGGTCGAGCTCTTTTCGCACCTGGGCATGAAGATCATTTTTATGAGCGCAGCAGAGCACGACCATCACGCCAGCGTCATCTCCCACCTACCCCACGCCATCAGCTTTTCGCTAGCTAGCAGCGTGCTAAAAAAGGAAAACAAAAAAAATATCATCGCGCTAAGCGGCACGGGATTTAACGGCATGATCAGGATCGCCAAAAGCTCGCCCGTGATGTGGACTGATATATTTAAACAAAACAAGCAAAATTTGATAAATTCGATAGACCTTTTCAAAAAAGAGCTGGACGAATGCGAAAATTTAATCAAAAACGAGCAGTGGGACGAGCTGCGAGAATGGATGGGCGAAGCTAGAAAAATACGCGAAATTTTATAAATTTGGGCGCAAATTTACCTTAAATTTATTGCTTTTTAGTAAAATCGGTCTCTTTAAGATTTAGGAGATTTTATGAGAAGACGCGGCAATCCAAATTTGATATTTTTCGGCGTTATTATTTTACTTTTAGTTGCGGCAATAGCTTTTTTATTTACCTCAAAAACATTTGAGCGCGAAGCCCCAAACATCGCCATCTCAGATCAAATTTACTGGAACCTCACCTCGCCTCTGCCGATCAAGATAACAGACGATGGCGGCGTGAAATCAGTTAAAATTTCACTCGTAGACGAAAAAGGCAGCGTAAATTTGCTAACTCAAAAATTTGAAGCTCCATCTGAAATCGTCGATTTAAATTTGAGTTTTCCAAAAACGGGATTCAGCGCGCAAAAAGATATCTACAACATCGTAATCGAAGCCACCGATACTAGCAAATGGGGATTTTTCCTTGGCAACACGCAAAAAAAAGAGGTCAAAATCACCGTCGATAACAAAAAACCCGACGTAAACATCCTAAATCACTCCTACGCCATCACCAAAGGCGGTAGCGCGACGGTCGTGTTTAAGGCGACTGACGAGATGCTAAAAGAGGTCTATATCGAGACGAACTACGGTAAGAAATTTATACCGAGCAAATTCGTAAAAGACGGCTACTACGCCTCGCTAGTGGCTTGGCCGGCGCAGCAAGGCTCGTTTAGCGCCGACGTCGTGGCGCTTGATGCGGCGGGAAATATAACCAAAAGCAAGATAAGATTTTTCTACCAAGACAAAAAATACCGCACCTCAAAGATAAAACTAGACGGTCAAAGTAGATTTTTAAACGAAAAAATCCCGGAACTAGCGCAGCAATACGCTAAAAACTACGACGCTATGAGCAATCTGGAAAAGATGAAGTTCGTCAATGAAAATCTCCGCGAGGCAAATGAGAAAATAATCTCACAAATCGCCGCAAAAGTCGAGATAGACGCTGCGGAAAACTTTAGCGTAAATAAATTTTACCCGCTAAAAAACGGCAAAGCCGTAGCGAGCTTTGGCGACCACAGATATTATACCTTTGAGGATAAAGACATCAGCGAAAGCTGGCACATGGGCATCGACCTAGCCTCGACGCAAAAAGCCGACATCGTCGCCAACAACGACGGCACGGTCGAATTTGCCGCAGATAACGGCATCTATGGGCGCAACATCCTGATAAATCACGGATTCGGTCTATTTTCGCTCTACGGTCACTGCAGCTCGCTAAACGTCAAAGCCGGCGACTCGGTCAAGGCGGGCGACGTCATCGCAAACACGGGCGTTACGGGTCTAGCGATGGGCGATCACTTGCACTTTGGCATGCTAGTTCAAGGCATAGAAGTGCGCCCGGAGGAGTGGATGGATAACGGCTGGATGAAGGATAACGTAACGGACGTTTTAAGCGCGGCTAAAAAAATGGTCGAATAAATTTGCCATTTTGTTGTAAATTTGTTGTATAATGGCAAGAATAAGAAAAATAAGGGCGAAATTTTGAAACAAACAACCATAAAATCAACTGTAGAAGGCGTAGGCATCGGACTTCACAAGGGCGAGCCGATAAAAATTACGCTTGAGCCGCTCGGGGCAAATTCGGGAATAATATTTTATAGAAAAGACCTCGGAGTGAGCTTTAAGGCAGAGCCGAAAAACGTCATAAATACTCAAATGGCAACCGTGATCGGTGGCAAAGAGGGATACATCTCAACGATCGAGCACCTCCTTAGCGCGATAAACGGCTACGGCATCGACAATATCCGCATAGTCCTAGATGCCAACGAAGTTCCCGTCATGGACGGCTCGGCGATAAGCTACTGCATGATGCTGGATGAAGCGGGCACGGCTGAGCTAGAAGCAGATAAAAAAGTAATCGTAATCAAACGCCCGGTAGAAGTAAACAAAAACGGAAAATTCGCCAGAGTAACGCCGTCAAATAACCCGAAATTTGACTTTACTATCAAATTTGCCCACCCGATAATCGGCGAGCAAAACTACGTGTTCGAGTTTAGCAAACAAGCCTACATCGAGGAGATCGCGCGCGCTAGGACGTTTGGATTTTTAAAAGACGTGCAGATGCTAAGAGCGCAAAATTTAGCCCTCGGCGGCAGCCTAGATAACGCCGTGGTTATCGACGATAATAAAATTTTAAATCCCGAAGGCCTGCGCTTTGAAAACGAATTTGTTCGTCATAAAATTTTAGACGCTATCGGCGATCTAAGCCTGATGGGCGCGCCATTGATGGCTGATTATACGAGCTTTGCGGGCAGCCACGAGCTAAATCACGAGCTAACGCTAGCTATCCTAAGCGACGATAAAAACTACGAGATCGTCACGCTAAAAGGCGATTTCGCGCGCGAATATCAAAAGGTATTTGCATAAAAAATATCCAAATTTTAGTTATCGCTCTTAGCCCGCCGCTAATCGTCGGCGTTTATGACGAAAACGGCTAGCTTTTAGAACAAATTTCTAGCGAAGAAAAATCCGACGTCTCCCTCGTAAAAATCATGGACGAGATCTCAAACGGCGGCAAATTTAACCTACAAAAAATCATCTACGCAAACGGCCCTGGTAGCTTTATGGGCGTCAAGGTCGCATACGTCGTTTTAAAGACAATTAGCATTGTAAAAGAGTGCGAATTTTATGCAGTTAGCGGCTTTGAGCTAAACGGCGGCGCACCGATACGAGCGAATAAAAATTTAAGCTTCGTAGATACTCCTGATGGCGTCAAACTGCAAAAAGCGCAAGCGGGCGAATTTGGCTTGCCGCAAAATTTAGCCGTTTTAAATCTAAATTTAGATACCCTACCAAATTACGTTATTCAAGCCGTTTAGGAGATTTCTTGCAAATTTTAGTTCCCGCCACGAGCGCAAACATCGGCCCCGGCTTTGACGCCTTGGGTCTTGCCTTAGAGCTACATAACAC
>CAURRL010000085.1:0-5839 GCA_963526895.1 uncultured Campylobacter sp.
CACGAGCATGGTGCAGGTCGAGAAATTTAAAGGCGAACTGCCGAGCATAACGGCGTTTGATAGGCCTGCGACGATAGAGGCTTAGGCTTTGTGATTTAAATTTGAGCGGTTAAATTTGGCCGCTCAAATTTGACTACTTTTTAAATTTACCCGCTCAAATTTAGCGTCAAATTTGACTCAAATTTGACCGCGTCCGCGCTTGACCCGCGCCGCTAAATTTTAAATTTGCTTTCAAATCAGCCGTTTTTTTGCCTAAAATTTGTAAAATTAGCCCAAAAAAGGATAAAAAATGAGCCAAAAAACGCTAACGATCATCGACACTTTCGGATTTTTTTTCAGGCTTTACTACGCGATGAGCGGACTAAAGAACCGCGAGGGCAAGCCAAGCGGCATGGTGAGCGGCTTTGCTAGCTTTATCATGAATTTGCGCCAGGAGTTTGCCAGCGACTACATCATCTTCGCGCTAGATAGCAAGGGCAAAACGCTGCGCCACGAGATCCTGGGCGAGTATAAAGCCAACCGTTCCGAGCCGCCCGCCGCAC
Source organism: uncultured Campylobacter sp. (assembly GCA_963526895.1). Classification (GTDB taxonomy): domain Bacteria; phylum Campylobacterota; class Campylobacteria; order Campylobacterales; family Campylobacteraceae; genus Campylobacter_A. The sequence goes on from CAURRL010000085.1 coordinate 543, forward strand.
TAAAAGAGCAGCTGCCTGTGTGCATCGAAATGATAGAAAAAATGGGCCTAGCCGCCGTGAGCCGCGAAGGCTACGAGGCCGACGACATCATCGCTAGCGTCGTAAAGGAGTGCAAGCAGCGGGGTATATTTGTACGTATCGTAACGCACGACAAGGACCTCTATCAGCTCATCGAGGACGGTAAAGTGAGCATCTACAGCCCGCAAAGCAAGATCGATCACGATAGCGCGAGCTGCATAGAAAAATACGGCGTTCCGCCAAGCTGCATACGCGATTTTCTCGCGATCGCAGGCGATAGCTCGGATAATATCCCGGGCGTCAAAGGCATCGGCGCAGTGGGCGCCAAAAAGCTGCTAAATGAATTTGGCAATCTAGAAGGCATCTACGAAAACCTGCCGCTAGTGCGAAACGAACGTATCCGCGGGATGCTAGCAGAAGGCAGAGAGAGCGCGTTTTTGAGCAAGCGCCTAACCTCGCTCTTTGACGACGTGCCGGGCGTTTTAGATCTAAAAAGGGCGGAATTTCCCGAGCAAAATCCGCTCGTAAAAGTCGCCGATACTCTGCGAGAATACGATCTAAACCGCCTTTTAAAAGCGCTGCAAAATAGCGAAAACGCGGGCGAAAATGCGGATTTTAAGCTCGGCTTTAACGCGCGGCTTTTAACGGACGAGAATGAAATCGAGCGACTGCTGGCAAATATAGACGCGGACACGCTCGTGGCGTTTGACACCGAGACCACGGACGTCGATACGCAAAACGCCCGCCTGGTCGGCTTTAGCTTTTGCTTTAACGACGAGGAGGCCTACTACGTGCCCGTGTCGCACGAGTATCTGGGCGCGCCGAAGCAGGTGAGCAAGAATTTCGCCGCCTGGGCGATCTCGCAAATTTACAAAGGCTGCGTGATCGGGCAAAATTTAAAGTATGATTTTAAGGTCGTAAAGCGAAATTTGGGGCTTGAGCCGCCCGTAAATTTTAAAGACACGATGATACTAGCGTGGCTCATGGATCCGGGCTCAAGCGTAGGCATGGACGCGCTAGCTAAGCGGCTCTACGACTACGACACGATCAAATTTGAAGACGTGGTAAAGCGCGGCGAGACCTTCGCGTCCGTGGCTCTAGAAAACGCCGCTAAATACGCTGCCGAGGACGCGTGGATAACGCTCAAATTTTACAAAAGCTTTTTAAATTTGCTTGATCCCGAGCTGCTCGCGCTTGCCGATAAGCACGAATTTCCTTTCATCCTCACGCTTTTTGATATGGAGCGCGAAGGTATCGCGATAAATCAGGGGAAAATGCAAAATTTGATCCTGCGAAACGACGCTAAGATCAAGGCTTTAACAGCTGAAATTTACGAGCTAACGGGCGAAAATTTTAATATCAACTCCGTTAAGCAGCTAGGCTCGGTGCTTTTTGAACACCTAAAACTACCCGTAAAGAAAAAGACAAAAACGGGCTACAGCACCGACGAGGCCGTGCTAGCCGAGCTCACCGAGGAGCATCCCGTCATCGAAAAGCTACTCGAGTACCGCGAGCTATATAAGCTACAAAGCACATACTGCGAACCGCTGCTAAATTTGGCTAAAAAAGACGCCGATAGCAGGATATACACGAACTTTATCCAGACTGGAACGAGCACGGGCAGGCTCTCGTCTAAAAACCCGAATCTGCAAAATATCCCGGCTCGCGGCAGCCTAGCTAAAGACGTGCGAGGCTGCTTTGAGGCTAAAAGCGGCTTTAGCTTCGTAGGCCTTGACTACTCGCAGATCGAGCTGCGACTACTTGCGCATTTTAGCCGCGACGAGGCGCTTTTGCGGGCGTTTGCAAACGACGAGGACATTCACGCGCGCACGGCGATTAGTATATTTGGCAGTGCCGAGGGGCAAAACCGCGCGGTGGCTAAGAGTATAAATTTCGGCCTCATCTACGGCATGGGCTCGAGCAAGCTGGCAAATCAAGTAAGTATCACGCGCGCCGAGGCAAAGGAGTATATCGAGCGCTATTTTAAAGCTTTCCCTACGATAAAGGGCTTTTTAGAGGGGATAAAAACGGCCGCGAAAAACGAGGGCTTCGTGCGCACGCTACTGGGTAGAAAGCGGCTGTTTGATTTTACTACCGCGACGCCGATGCAAACGGCGATGTATGAGCGCGAGGCGGTAAATACGATATTTCAAGGCTCGGCCGCTGATATCATCAAAATGGCGATGGTAAAAATCCGTCCGCTTTTAAGCCCGCGCGCGAGAATGCTTTTGCAGATACATGACGAGCTGATTTTCGAGGTACAGGATGGCTACGCTGAGGAGTTTGGCGCGGCGACGCAAAAGATAATGCAAGAAATTTATAAACTAAACGTACCGCTAAAAACGAGCCTAAATGTGGCGAAGGATTGGGGGGAGTTGAAGTAAAAATTTAAAGGCTTATTCTAAATAAGCCTTTTTCTTCAAATCTCCAAGTATAAATTTCATCTTAAGTTTTTGATTTTTGTCGCCGTTTTCTGATAAATTTTTAAATACTTTTAAAATTTTATCTTTTAGTTCTTTGTTGTCCGGGAGTCTAGAAATATCTCTTTGCAAAAATCCTATCGCGCTACGAAGAAATTCTAAATCTTCATAGCAGTATTTTTCTAAAATTTCTTCCGTTATTTTTGAGGATAATTCTTTTTGGATCGGAATTCTAGCATTAAAAATATTTTCTATTATCCTCTCTGCAGATGAGATCTTATATATGTCATTTTTAGTCACAAGATTATCGTGTAGTTCCTCAATATGCTTATCAAAATTTGTCATTTTACCTAAAATATCGGTATATAAATTTTGATATTGGTTATTTTCGAAAACATTGGTTATATAATCCAGTAAAACTTTAGTTGCAAATTCATGGTATTTTTGCTTATTTTCTTCATCAAATTTTTCCAGTGTTTCTATGTATAAAAGAAAAGGACTAACCCCGACCATATTTATTATATTCTCTTTATTTGTTTCTAAATGAGTAAAGAGATTGTTTATAAAAACGCAGTTGTCATACTGTAAATCTAAAACGCCCTTAAAATACTCATCTAAAATTTCCTTTTTAATTTCTTTATATTGCTTATTTTCATTGTTATACTCCCTAGTAATTATATTTTCTGTAATTTTGTTAAACTCCTCAACATCTATAATTGATTTTTTAGTATATGATAATATATTCATACCCAGCTGGCAATAATCTGTATCATCTGAAAATGCAAACACATATTCTGAGTTGCTTATATTTTTTCTGTTTTTGAATAAATCATACACATCCGTTAAATTGCTACGGTAGTCTAATTTACCGAGAAATCGCTCAACCTCGGCGGAAGAATTCATAGCATTTATGATTGATATTCCTAGTATATAAGTTATGGCGTTATCTTTTATAGGTTGATATTTTTGCAGTTTGTCTTCTAGATGTTGCTTATAATCATTCAGCGCATTTATTGCTCGCCTCATCACTCTGATGTTATTTATGGCGTGTTTTTCAAAATACCGCAATGTTACATCTCGGTAAACTTCCTCTAGCTCGCCCGATACGATATTAAAAGATTCCTGCGGAGTCGGATTATAATAAAATTCGTAGTCCATAATTTTATCTTTGTATTCCGATAAAATTTTTTCTAGCTCTGTTTTATCTTCTTTTGTTTGGCTATCATTTCTGAGCTCTTTATCTTCTAAATTTTTCTTATCTTCTTTTTGAATTTCTTTAGCAGAAGCCGTCATCTTTGAACGATTTAAAATCATAACTATATGACAATTTTGCTGCTCTTTGTATTCGGAAATCAGCCCTAAAACATCTTTTAAATTTATCTTATCAGACATTCTTTCAAAATCGTCGAAGCAGATTATAATGTCTTTAAAGTCTTTTTTTTCAAAAAACGATATACAACCTATTACTGCCGAACCTAGCTTAGGTGTTACTTCGTCAATTACCTTGTCAAATTTTAAATGTCTTGCTTTCTTTGAAAATTCCGAAATATATTTATTTCTTTTATAAATTTGTATTCCTATTTCTTGCTTGATTTCTTGGATGCTTTCCTTGCCGAATAAAGATACATAAACAGAATTTTTATCGAAATTTTCGGCAGAAAAATTTTTCCAAAAAGTTGTTTTTCCTACGCCCCATTCGCCGTCCAAAACGATGCAGACTGCATTTTTTCTCTTTAATATTTCCGTTAATCTTTGTTCGATATTTTCTTTGGCAGTACCCATATTGATCCTTTATTGTTTTAAAATTTTACTAGAATAGCGATTAAATTTCTAAGTATTTTAAATTTAATCTTGCAAACCATAGCGCACAACTTACTGCAAAAATCCCTGCTTGTGTAGAAATTTCTCCAAACTTGCGGTAAATTCTGCGTATCCCACAGCGTTTGGGTGGATCTGATCTGACATCAGGCGGCTGTATTTCATAATGTCGCCCCATGCGCTAGAGAGCAAAGGTACGCCGTGCTCTTTGGCTAGCTCCTCATATAGCTCGTGATCGCTAAATATCCCCAGAGCTGCGCCTAAAGTTAGCTTAGGAACGCCGATCAGCACCGCGCGGCTGCCGCTCTCTTTTACCGTGCGCAAGATGGCGGCGATATTGGCGCGCGTGGCGGAGTTGGGCTGGGCGCGCAAAAAGTCGTTGCCGCCGATGCTAACTATCACGAGTGCCGGCTTATATTCTTGCAAAAGTGCTGGCAAACGCGCCAAAGCCTGCGTGCTAGTATCGCCCGAAACTCCCGCGTTTATCACTCGCCAGCCGCTCAAGCGCGCTAAATTCGCCGGCCACGCGCTCTGCTCGCTAGCACCCACTCCCTGCGTGATCTAGTCGCCTAGAGCCACCACGACGCTGCCGGCCGGTAGCGGGTGTTCTTTGCCCTTGCCGCCGCAAGCCGCGATAGATAGCGCAACGAGCGCGGCAAGCAGTATCGCGTAAAATTTTCTCATAAAAGCTCCGTTGAATTTTTATTTCTCTGCTTTTGCGGTAAATTTACGAAACGCAGACCGTGCCGCGATAAATTTAATCGCCGCACGTAAGTAAACTCGCTCAAATTTATAAATTTGCATAAATTTAAGATGCAAGCCGTCGCGTGCTAAAATTTGCGTTAAATTTTAAAACTTAACGCAAATTCTAAAGCAAATTTCATGCGCTCCGCTGCGGTGTTTGCCGCCCGCCTACAATACGCCCAAAGCAGTTAAAATTTAGCAACCTAAGGCAAAATTTAAAGAGCAAGCTGCCCAAATTTAACTACTTTATAAACCCGACCTGCGGTAAAATTTCAGCTAGCGCCGCGTCCTTTTTCT
>CAURRL010000086.1:0-5826 GCA_963526895.1 uncultured Campylobacter sp.
CAAAAGATGAAAAAATTTCTCACGACGTTGCTTTTAAGCGCTCTCGTCGCGCTAGGAGCCGAGGTCAAAACCGTCACCGATATGACCGGCAACGAGGTTAAAATCCCCGCCCAAACGCAAAAGATAGCCGCGCTTTGGCACGCAAACAACCAAGTGATCTTGGTGCTAGGCGGCGCGGACAAGATCGTAACGACGACCGATCAAATCAAGAAAAATAAGTGGTTTGCTAAAATTTACCCGCGCATCGCAGAGGTGCCGGCCGCGCTAAACGGCAACGACATCCAGATCGAGGAGCTCGTTAAACTAGCCCCGGACGTAGTCGTCGTGTCAAATAAAAACTTCCAAGAAAACCTTACTAAAAACGGCTTTAACGCTGTAAACGCGATATTTCGCGACTACGACGATATGAAAAAAAGCGTGCTGCTAACGGCTGAGCTAATCGGCGGCGACGCAGCTAGCAAAGCAAAAGAACTAAACGAAAACCTAGATGCTAACATCGCGCTAGTCACCGGGCGCACAAACAAACTAAACGACGCTGCGCGCCCTAAAGTGCTACACATCGTTGGCGGCGCGAACTTGCTAAAAATCGACGGCACCAAAACGATCATCGACACGTGGGTGAAATACGCGGGCGGTAAAAACGCGGTGCAAAAAGAGGGCAGCATGATAGAAATCACGGCCGAAGAGATCGTGGCGGCAGACCCTGATATCATCATCGTTGGCGGCGCGGATAACCAAAAAGCGGTTGAGAAAATTTACGCTGATCCTGTATTTGCAGGGCTAAAAGCGGTCAAAAACAAAAAAGTCTACGGTAACCCAAAAGGCGTGTTTAGCTGGGATAGATACGGCGCGGAGTCTGCGTTGCAAATTTTATGGGCGGCTACTATCGTTCAGCCAGAGCTTTTTAAGGGCGTAGACGTAAAAGCCCAAACTAAGGCGTTTTATAAGAAATTTATGAACTACGACCTTAGCGACGCGGAGTTTGACTACATCCTAAAAGGGCTAAACCCGGACGGTAGCAAATAGTCAAATTTGAGCTCGTTTGCGGGTAAATCCCGCAAAATCAAAAGGAAACAAAGATGAAAAAGATGGCGTTTGCATTGAGCGCGGCGTGCCTTTGCGCGGCGATTAGCGCGCAGGCTGCGGGTCTAAAATTTGACCCGGATAAATTTGAAACGCGCTCTATAAAAGCGGGCGAAAAAGAGGTCAAATTTAGAGCCTACGAGGATATAGTCTACGTAGCAAAGCCTGTGGATAGCCGGTTTCAGAGGCTAAATTTTTACGTTCCGGCGCGGTATTTTGAGGGCGGCAAAAGCGAGGCTGGCAAATTTGACGCCTCAAGCGCACCTATCTTTTTGCCAAACTCCATCGGCGGATATATGTCTGGCGAGCCTTTTACGCCCGCACTTGATAAAAACGGCAAACCAAACGCGGTGCTAGCGGCACTTGAGCGTGGTTACGTCGTCGCAGCGCCAGGAGCTAGAGGCAGGAGTTCAAAGGACGCAAACGGCAAATTTAGCGGCAAAGCGCCCGCAGCCATCGTCGATCTAAAGGCCGCCGTGCGGTATCTCAAATTTAACGACGCAGCGATGGCGGGCGATGCAAATAAAATCATATCAAACGGCACGAGCGCGGGCGGAGCGATGTCGGCGCTGCTTGGCGTCTCGGCGGACGCGCCCGAGTTTGAGCCCTACCTAGCCGCACTTGGAGCCGCAAAGGCTAGCGACGAGATCTACGCCGTCTCCGCCTACTGCCCGGTTACAAACCTAGAAAACGCCGACGCGGCCTACGAGTGGATGTTCGGTGCGCAGACGAAATACGAGAAAATGGACTTTGGCGCGTTTGACGCGGCTGGATTTAACGACCGAAGCGGCAAGCCAAAAACCGTCTCCGGCGAACTAACCGCAGAGCAAAAAGAGCTCTCCGCCGCGCTAAAATCAGCCTTTCCTGCCTACGTAAATTCATTAAATTTAAAAGACGCCAAAGGCCGCGCGCTAACGCTTGAGCCTAACGGCGAGGGCGGCTTTAAAGAGTATGTCAAAAAGACGCTAGCAGACTCCTACGCCGCCGCCAAAAGCCGCGACAAAAGCCTGCTAAAGCCCAAGTTTTTCACGCTTGAGACGCAGGGCTGCACGCTCGGGTATGATTTTAAATTTGACGATTACATCTTGTCTATGTCGCGCGCGAAAGCCGTGCCGGCTTTTGACGGGCTAGAGCTAGAAAACCCCGAAAATGATTTTTTTGGCGATGCGGACGCGGCGGCTAAGCACTTTACCGAATTTAGCACCAAACGCGGTGGAGGCGAGATCGCAGACGCTAAAATCATAAAAATGGCAAACGCGATGAACTATCTAGGTAACGCAAACGCGGCTAAATTTTACCGCATCAGGCACGGCGCGGCCGACTCTGACACGGCTCTAGCGGTGCCGCTTATCTTGGCATTAGGGCTACAAAATGCGGGCAAGACGGTTGATTTCGCTGCTCCTTGGGGTCAAGGTCACGGCGGCGACTACGATCTGGACGAGCTTTTTATATGGATAGACCGCGTCGTAAAATAGCTGAAATTTGACGCGGCAGAAGCTTACGATCAAATTTGACGTGAGCGGCGAGAATTTGCAAAAAACGTCAAATTTAAATTTGATAGCGCGTCGCTAGGCTCAAATTTACCGCTAACGACCGAGTCGTAAAAGTAAAGGTGGTATGTAAATTTGCCCCGAATAGCTCAAATTTGGCGCTCATGTGGGGTTATTTCGGTTGCGGACAAAGCTCACCTTTATGCCGATATTTTTCACGCGGCGCTATCGCGGACGGAGATTTTATTTTAGGAGAAAGATGAAAAATATTAGTTTTAAATTTACGCTGATTTTGCTGGCCGTACTGACGGTAGTTTGCGGCGTAGTCGCGCTTGGCGTCGGCAGGTTTTACGTGGCGCCCTCAGACGTGCTTAGCGTGATCGGTAGCTTTTTTGGAGTGCCGACGGACGCCGCGGCAAATATCCAAAACGTCGTCGAAAACATCCGTATACCGCGCATCATCGCAGCTATCCTCGTCGGAGCCGCGCTTAGCATCAGCGGAGCGGCGTATCAGGGCGTCTTTCGCAACCAGCTAGTTAGCCCCGATCTGCTTGGCGTTTCGGCTGGAGCTTGCGTGGGAGCTGCTCTTGCGATCATGTTTGATTTATCTCTTTTTTGGGTGCAGGCGTTAGCCTTCGTCTGCGGGCTCGCAGCCGTGGGTATGACGCTATCCATACCGCGTTTGATGGGGCGATCTAGCACGCTGATGCTGGTGCTCTCAGGCATCATCGTTAGCGGTCTCATGGCCTCGGTGATCGGATTTTTAAAATACGTCGCCGATCCAGAGACCAAGCTGCCAGATATCGTCTACTGGCAGCTGGGAAGTCTAGCTAAGATCGACGCGGATAATCTCAAATTTATCGCGCCCGTGATGATAGCCTGCGCGGTGCTACTAGTGGCTATGAGCTGGAGGATAAACCTGCTATCTCTGGGCGACGAGAGTGCGGCTAGACTGGGCGTAAACGTGACGCTCGAGCGCGGCGTCATCATCGTCTGCGCTACGCTACTAACGGCATGCAGTGTGTGCGTGAGCGGTATCGTGGCGTGGGTGGGGCTGCTGATGCCGCATCTGGCGCGTATGCTGGTTGGCGCGAACAACGTCCGCAGCCTGCCTGCGAGCATATTTATGGGCGCGATATTTTTGCTATTTGTTGATACCTTAGCGCGCACGATCAGCGTGAGCGAGGTGCCTCTGGGCGTACTTACGGGCTTTATCGGCACGATATTTTTCGTCTGGGTTCTCTGGCGAAACAAAAAGGTCGCGTGATGTTAGAAGTAAAAAATCTAAATTTCGCCTATCCAAACGGCGCTGGTAGGCTAGAAAACGTAAATTTACGCGTCGGCAAAGGCGAAATCCTAACGATACTCGGGCGAAACGGCGCGGGCAAATCGACCATGCTAAGCCTAATCAGCGGCACGCAGACGCCGCACTCTGGCGAAGTGTGGCTCAGCGGTAAAAACAGCGCGGAGCTCAGTAACAAAGAGCGCGCCAAAATCATGGCCTACGTCGCTCAGAGCGAGATCTGCGAGTACGACTACACGGGCCTTGAGTTTATCACGATGGGGCGAGCGGCGCATCTGTGTATCTTTGCGCGGCCTAGCGAGGAGGACACGGCGATCGCGAAGGAATTTACTGCAAAGCTTGAAATCACGCATCTGGAGGATAAATTTATCACTCAGATGAGCGGCGGGCAAAAGCAGATGTGTTCGATCGCGCGCGCGATGGCTGCAAAGCCCGAGATCATCGTGTTTGACGAGCCGACCTCGGCGCTGGACTTTGGCAATCAGTATAAATTCCTGCGCACCGTTAAGCAGCTAAAAGAGCAAGGCTACACCATCGTGCTAACCACGCATAATCCCGATTTTGCCGTACTTTTGGGCGGCTACGTGGCGTTGGTTAAGGGTGGGGGCGAGGTGGCTTTTGGCACCGTGGACGAGATCATCGAGAGCGAGCATCTAAGCAAGCTTTACGGGCTAAATTTGAGCGTGGAGTACATCGAGCAAGTAACTAGAAAGTGCTGCCTGACGCATCCGCTGTGAGCTACAGCGCGCAAGAAGCGGCGTAAATTTATGCTACGCGAAACCAAAAAGAATAATCAACGGCGCACGCGGCGGGGCGGATAAATTTGTATATCTTGAGTATGAGGCGTGCGTATCCAGCTTGCAAATTTGACCGCTTCGGCTCGCCTTGTCGTTTTGTGATTTGCTCTCAAATTTAGCTTAAATTTGAGGCTTATAAAATTTGGCCGTGCCTTGGCTCGTTTCGGTTGGTGCGGCTTTGTAAATTTGACGGCTCCGGGTTTGCGCCGTCTGTAAATTCGCCGTTAATTTTAAAGCTAGCAAATTTAGGCGGTTTTTGGCTTTATTGCCCGCATTTTGCACGCGGGACGGTTAAATAGACCTGCCACAGCGAAGCAAAACCATGCCAAAAGGCTCGCTAGCGCGCTCTAAATGCAGCAAACGAGCCCCAAAGCCAAATTTACACATACCCCTGATCTATCATCGCGTCGGCTACCTTGCGAAAGCCCGCGATATTTGAGCCAAGCACCAAATTTCCCTCGTCGCCAAACTCCTTGCTCGTCTCGTAGCTAAGCTCAAAGATGTGATTCATGATGCCGTGCAGCCTGCGGTCAACCTCCTCAAAGCTCCACGAGCTCATGCCGGCATTTTGCATCATTTCTAGTCCCGACGTGCCCACGCCGCCTGCGTTTGCCGCCTTTGCCGGAGCGAAGTAAAAATCTTTTTGCGCGAGCATGAAATTTATCGCATCAAGCGTGCTTGGCATGTTTGCTCCCTCGGCCACGAAGCGGCAGCCGTTAGCGTAGAGCGTCTTTATGTCGGCTAGGTGCAGTTCGTTTTGCGTCGCGCACGGAAACGCCCCGTCGCACGGCACGTCCCACACGCCGTTTCTGCCATCTTTGTATTCGCTTACGCTTACGTATTTTGCGGTTGGCTTAAATTTGACGTATTCGCTAAGGCGAGCGCGTTTGACCTCTTTTAGCTCTTTAAGTACAGCTAGATCTATGCCCTCTGCGTCGTAAACGTATCCGTTTGAGTCTGAGACCGTGATAGGCAGCGCGCCTACTTGATAGAGCTTTTCAACCGTGTAGATAGCGACGTTTCCGCTACCGCTGACGCTGCATTTTTTGACCTCTAGCCCAAGCCCAGCTTTTTGCAGCATATTTTGCGTAAAATAGACTAACCCGTATCCAGTCGCTTCCGTACGCGCTAGGCTGCCGCCCCAGTTTAAGCC
>CAURRL010000087.1:0-5778 GCA_963526895.1 uncultured Campylobacter sp.
TCCCCCATACAGCGTGTCATCGGTGAAGAACCCCCTGATTAAATCATTTCCAGATGTGAAAGATTGGCTTTAGTATCCAGCCAGTAAGCTTTGCAAGTCAGTTTGCTGCCCGTCTTTAAATTTAAAACGGATATTTATGATTTCCCATGCCTTCGACGGTGATCCATTTTAGCTCGGTCATCTCCTCTATAGAAAAATGCCCGCCCTCGCGACCAAGCCCGCTCATTTTTACTCCGCCGAAAGGAATATGCGCCTCGTCTTGCAACGAAGGGCCGTTTACGTGCAGCATCCCCGTTTCTATTTCATCGGCGCAGCGCAGATAGTTGGCGACATTTTGTGTGATGACAGTCGCGCTTAGTCCATAATCCGTACTATTGGCTAGCTTTATGGCTTCATCTAAATCCCGCGCTTTGATAATAGCCGCAACCGGCCCAAACACCTCGGTTGAAAAGATTTTCATATCAGGCGTAACGTCCGCTACGGTAGTCGGCATATAAAAGTTGTTTTGGCTCGTACCGCCGGTTAGTATCCGCGCGCCTTTTTCTTTGCGTCGAGAACCAAATCATCGATAAATTCGCATTGTTTACGCTCAATAAGCGGCCCGATCACGGTGCGCGCATCGGTCGGATCGCCGACTTGTAAAATTTTAACTTTTTCCGTAAATTTGGAGACGAAATCGTCGTAAATTTTTTCATGTACTATGATTCGCGAGCCTGCCATACAAATTTGACCTTGGTGCATAAAGATACCAAAAAACGCGGTATCTACGGCACAGTTAACATCCGCATCCTCAAGAACGAGAACGGGACTTTTCCCACCCAGCTCAAGGGTGTATTTTTTCATATTTTTTGCCGCGCTTTGAGCTATATGCCTACCGACCTGGGTCGATCCCGTAAACGTTATCATGGATATACGCTTATCTTCTTGAAATGTTTCGCCAAGCACGCTACTTGCGCATGGTATGATATTTAGCACGTCGGCTGGCAAACCGGCCTCCTGTAGGATTTCGCCGAACATCAAGCCGCAAACTGGCGTGTTTGACGATGGTTTTAATACAAAGCTATTTCCAGCCGCTATGGCAAAGGCAAATTTTTTACTGCTTAGAATCATCGGCGCATTAAACGGCGAAATGCCGGCGATCACTCTCCGCGGACGACGAATAGCATACGAAAAACCCCGTCGTCGTTTGAAACGAAAGTTTGTCCCGTTACGCGTCTAGCCTCGCCCGCCGCAACGCGGAATATATCGCTAACGACGCTAATTTCAAAGTTGCATTTTGCGATCGTCGAGCCGCTTTCGCGCATCAATATATCCCTAATATCATCAGCTCTTCTTTCAAAAATTTCAGCCGCCCTTAAAAGCACGGCCTCCTTTTCGCGAGGAGTTGTTTTTGCCCAAAGCTTTTGCGCTCTATGCGCGCTTGCGATGGCTAGTTCGATGTCTTCTTTGCTAGCCATGTGTACTTTGGCGAACACCGAACCGTCGGCGGGATTTATGCTGTCTACGATAGTGCCGGCGCTTGAGCTTACATACTTGCCGTCTATGTATAGTTTGTATTCTTTCACGATATTTTCCTTGCTAGATTTTAAAGTATGATTATATACTAGAAATTTTTACCGTATATAAATCCGCCTAAAATGCCAAATTTTGGCTTAAATTTGACTATTTTCTATAAAAATCGCGCAGGTAAAACTCTTTGCGCTCCAACGCCTAAAAGCGCAGTCGTAGCAGCTGATTTCGCCGCCAAGCTCATCCGTATCGTCGATGCAAAGTAGAAATTTAAATTTCATTTTAAAAGCCTTGATTTTTAAGTCAAATTTAACTATGTATGAAATAAAATTAATTTTTTATATTTTGATAATTTTAACTTCGTTAAAAACGTATTTTACAAAATATATAATAAAAATTTCATTTTCAAGGAGTTGCTAATGAAAAGGATTGGCCTGATCGCCTGCTGTGCTGCGATGGCGCTACACGGCGAAGTATTTACGCTGGGACAAGTCGAAGTCGTAGAAAGTGTAGGCGGAGTACAAAAAAGCGATACAAACGTCATTGTTTTAGACGAGCAAAAGTTGCAAAGAGACGAGATAAAGCGTCTCTCGGAGGTTGCCTACAGCACGCCCGGCGTCTATGTGGACAACAAGGGTCCTCGCGCTGAGAAAAATTTCTACGTACGCGGCTTTGACGCGCGCAGAGTGCCGCTTTATATCGACGGTATTCCCGTTTACATCCCATATGACGGCAATGCGGATTTTGGACGATTTACGACGTTTGATCTAAGCCAAATCAATATCTCAAAGGGCTCAAGCTCCGTGCTCTACGGTCCAAATACGATGGGCGGCGCGATAAACCTAATTACTAAAAAACCGACTAAAGAACTCGAAGGAAGCGTCGGCTACGGCTTTGAAACCGGCAGAAACGCCAAGACCTACGGCAATAACGTCGATTTTAATATCGGCACCAAACAGGAGCTATTTTACGTGCAAGCGGGCGGTAGCTATATGGAGGATGCGGGTAGACAGCTCTCTCACGACTTTAAGCCAGGCGTCACTCGCAACGAAGACGGCGGCAGACGCGACAACTCCGTACAACGCGATAAGAAATTTAATATAAAATTCGGCTTTACGCCAAACGAGACCGACGAATACGCCGTAGCGTACGTAAAACAAAAAGGCGAAAAAGAGCAGCCGTACTACACCGGTCGTTACGCTAGATACAACATGGCAAAACGCTTCTGGGAATGGCCGAAATGGGATAAGGAGAGTATCTACTGGCTATCTCACACGCAGTTTGAAAACGGCCTATATATAAACACCAAAGCATTTTACGACAAATTTATAAACGACCTAAACGGTATCAAGCCTTTTGTATTTAACAGCCACTACCGAGATAAAGGCTACGGACTAGGTACGGAGATAGGCGGCGATATCGGAGATAGAGATACGTTAAAATTTGCGGTTAACTATAAATTCGACGAGCACAAAGAGCACGACGACGGCGAGCCGGTGCAGACCTATCAAGATAAAACATACAGCTTTGCGCTGGAAAATACTTATAAATTTACCGATTTTACGCGGCTGATTTTGGGCGTGAGCTACGATACTAGAGACGCGGTCAAGGCTCAAGAATATGGCAAAATAACGTCGCCTGTCAATACTCTCTACGATTTTGAGGTCGCCAAACGCCACGCCTTTAACTACCAAGCCGCGATCAAGCACAGCTTTGACGGCAACGACGAACTTAGCGTTAGCTTTGCTAAAAAGACCTATTTTCCTAGTATGAAAGAGCGCTACTCAAAACGCTTCGGCCGCAATGAGCCAAATCCATACCTAAAGCCTGAGGTCGCTAACCACTACGAGGTCGGTTATCAAAGAAGCTTCGGCGAGGCTTTGAGGCTTGAAACGGCGATATTTTACTCTAGGGTCAAAGACGCTATCGGCGAGCATAACATTATCATAGGCGGCAAAAAGCTAGCTCAAGCTATAAACGTAGACAAAGCCGAGTACAAGGGCTTCGAGCTTGGCGCGACTTATTTTGCGGGACAAAATTTGGAGCTAGGCGGCAACTATACGTATATAAGCGCAAAATATAAAAGCGGTGCGGATAGCAGGGTATACGACATACCAAAACACAAGGCTTTTGCTTATATAGATTACAAAATCGTGCCTAAATTTAGCATTTATGCATCGCAGTATATGATCTCGAGCCGCTACTCAAACTCTTACGAAGTGACTAAACTAGCTGGCTTTGGCGCGACAAACGTCAAATTTATCTACAAGCCGACCGAAAGCCTAAGCGTCGAGGCCGGTATATCAAATTTGTTTGATAAAAACTACGAATACGCAGAAGGCTATCCGGAAGAGGGAAGGGTGTTTTTCGCGAATTTAAGATATAAATTCTAATTTTATCGGTTAGAATTTGCAGGGCGGATCGCTCTAAAAAGGGCGAATCCGCTTAAAATTTAACTCTATTTATATAATAAAATCTATTTTAAAATTTCTTTGGCTATACTTTACAAAATCGTTTAAAGGCGAAAAATGTTTAAAAAATTTCTGTTATTTTTCTTTGCGTTTTTGGGATTTTGCTTTGCGATGACGCCTGAGCAGATCAAAGACTATATCGCGCAAAACAGCGAGAATATAGCTCAGCTGCAAGGCACTCCGTCTAAAATTTACGCGAGCTCGCCGCCGCTTTTATATATGCTTTACGCGCTTGATCCCGCTAAAATCAGCGGCACAAATTTCGAGTGGAACGACTACGAGCGGCCCTACGTCAAAAAAGAGGTGCAAGAGCAGCCCGTCGTGGGCGGCTTTTTCGGTCAGGGTAAAATTCCAAACGTCGAGATTCTGCTGCGCCTAAATCCCGATCTCATCCTCGTAAACGCAAGCTCGCGCAACACCAAAAAGATGAGCGAGGTTTTCGGCTCAATCAAAAAGCCGATGCTCTATCTAAGCGCAGTGAGGCTCGAGGATTATCTGGACGGGTTTGAAATTTTAGGCGAAATCACGAATAAAAAGGAGCGCGCGGCAGAGCTTATAAACTATGCGAAAGAGTCGCTAAATTTGACCGCGCAGATCGAGGAATACATTAAGAAAAACAATCTGCAAAAGGTAAAAATTTACTACGCGCAGGGCGGCGACGGGCTAGCCACCGAGTGCGAGGGCTCGTGGCACGCGACGCTCATCGAGCGAGCAGGTGCAGAGAACGTGCATAAGTGTAGCGAAGATCCAAACGCCAAATCCTTCGGACGCGTAAAAATCAGCTTCGAGCAGCTCGTAAAATACGACCCCGACGTCATCCTCATCTACGAAAAAGAGCTGTTTGATAAAATTTACAATGAACCCAAATGGCAGCTGCTAAGCGCGGTGAAAAACAAAAAAGCCTACTACATCCCGCGCGAGCCCTTTTCGTGGTTCGACCGCCCGCCTTCGTTTATGAGGTTTTTGGGGTTAAAATGGCTCATAAATT
Source organism: uncultured Campylobacter sp. (assembly GCA_963526895.1). Taxonomy (GTDB): domain Bacteria; phylum Campylobacterota; class Campylobacteria; order Campylobacterales; family Campylobacteraceae; genus Campylobacter_A. The sequence continues at coordinate 4,969 of CAURRL010000087.1, forward strand.
TGGTCTACCCCGAGGCGTTTAAATTTGACATGGCTCGCGAGACGCGCGAGTTTTACAAGCTATTTTTAGATCTTGAGCTCACAGACGAGCAAATTCATAAAATTTTGGGACGCGCCGAGTGAGTAAAGAAAAATGAGTAAAAGGGCGTTTGCGTTTTTAGCCCTCCTGCTGGCGCTTTGCGTCGCAGGTTCGCTGCTGCTGGGGAAATACGGCTTTGGCGCGAGCGATTACGCGCGCTACGTCACCGCTCTTTTAAAAGGCGAAAATTTAAAAGAGTATGAAGTCATGCACACGCTCTTACTCGAAATTCGCCTGCCGCGCATACTTGCGTGCGTGCTCATTGGCGCAAGTGTTGCTATCAGCGGCGCGGCGTATCAGGCGATGTTTGTTAATCCGCTCGTTAGCCCTTCAATACTAGGCGTTCTAAGCGGCGCGGGATTTGGCGCAGCGGTCGGGATGTTTTTTAAATTTAACGAATACCTCATTCAACTTAGCACATTCGGCTTCGGTTTTCTTGCCGTGGCGGTGGCGCTGGGTGTCTCGGCGCTGTATTCGCGCAGCGGCAGCGTCATCGTGCTGGTTCTTGGCGGCGTCATCAGCGGCTCGTTCTTTACCTCGCTACTCTCGGTGCTAAAATACGCCGCAGACACGAACGACGCGCTCCCAGCGATCACATATTTTTTGATGGGAAGCCTCGGCTTTGCGTCTAAGAGCTTTATCGAAATTTCTATCCTACCGATGTGCGCGGGCGTTTTACTGCTAGCGCTTAGCGGCAAATACCTAAACGCGCTAAGCCTTGGCGAAGAGGAG
>CAURRL010000088.1:0-5774 GCA_963526895.1 uncultured Campylobacter sp.
CAGCAGGGCCGAGTGGTTAAATTTCATTATGTTTCCCCTTATTGTCTCAAAGCTTTGTGCGCTTTGTTTTATCATTTTGTAAAAAACCTCTTCGCCAAGCGCTACGATGAGCTTTGGCGCGACTAGGCGGGCTTCCGCGTTAAAATACGGCTCGCAAAGCTCGTAGGAGCTTGCCGCGGCTTTGGTGGCGGGCTTGCATTTTAGCAGGCTCGTGACGTAAATTTCGTCCTTTTTAAGCCCCGCTAGCTCGTTTAAATTTTGCAAAAACTTATCGTCGCCCGCCAAAAACTTTCCGCTCGCGTCCTCGGCGGCGTTTGGCGCGTCAAATACGAAAACTACTTTGGCGCTTTTATCTCCAAGGCCCGTTAGTGCGTGTTTTGCGCTCTTGCAAAGCTCGCATAGATTGCACTCTTTGATGCTTGCATTTAGCTCGGCAAGGCTACTCGGCAAGGCTGCGGACGAAGGCGAAAAATCGGCAAATTTATATCCGAATGCCCTCAGATAGTAAAGCTCTCTTAAAATTTCGTTTGCGTAACTCATCGCGCGATGATATCCAAAAGGGCGTTAAAAACAGATAAATCAAAGCGCGAGTTTGCTTAAATTTTTGCCGTCCAAGCGGTAGTTTCGCCACTGCTCGGACTGGTTTTTCGCGCCCATTTTTTCGTAAAATTTGATGCCAGGCTCGTTCCAGTGCAGGCACGCCCACTCGAGGCGTTGGAGGTTTTCGTCCTTGCAAATTTGAGCTAGACGCGTAAAAAACTCTTTTCCTATGCCTTTGTTGCGATACTCTTTTTGGACGTACAAATCCTCCAAATACATCCCGCCAAGCCCCAAAAAAGTGGAAAAGGTATAAAAATATATCGCGTAAGCTATGATTTTGCCTTCTGTTTCGCAGACTAAAATGCGGGCGTAGTTTTTCTCAAAAACAGACTCGGCAAAAATTTCCGGCGTAAATTTGACATCATCGCTCATTTTTTCGTATGCGGCTAGCTCTTTAACCAGCTCGCAAACGACCGGGACGTCGGCTCTAGAGGCTTTTCTAATAACGTAAGGCAAAATTTTCTCCTAAATTTTAATGAGCGATTATGTTTTTATTATTTTAAAACGAAGTTTAAAAATTTATTAAAAGGATTTTAAGCGATTTGTTGATAAAATCACCGACTTATATCAAAATCACCATAAGGAAAAATTTATGAAAAGAACATACCAACCTCATAAAACCCCTAGAAAACGCACTCACGGGTTTCGCGTCCGTATGAAAACTAAAAACGGTCGCAAAGTGCTAAACGCAAGACGCGCAAAAGGCAGAGCAAGATTGGCCGTTTAAGCAAATTTAGCTCTATAAGCAGCCAAAAGGAGTTTTCAAGCGTCTACAAAGAGGCCATTAAATGGCACTGCGAGGAGGCGATAGTCTTTTTTAAGCCTTGCAATGAAAACAAATTAGCCGTCGTAGCCAGCAAAAAGGTGGGCAAAGCCATCGTTCGCAACCGTTGTAAGAGGCTTTTGCGAGCGGTCGTCGTCGAGATTTCAAGCGAGCTTGCAGACGGCATTTACGTGATAGTCGTTAAAAACGGGCTAGAGAAAAGCTCGTTTTTAAAGCTCAAAAAAAATATCTCTTGGGCTATGAAAAAACTCGGATGTATAAAATCAGGTATATGAAAATGATAAAACAAGCTATTTTATTTTTGATAAAAGCGTATCAAGATTATATCTCCAAATTTACTCCGAAGTCTTGCAGATACTATCCCTCATGCTCGGAATTTGCCGTTTGGCAGTTCAAATTTAACGGCTTTTTCTCGGCGCTCTTCGCGGTTATTTTTAGAATTTTACGCTGTAATCAACTCTTTAAGGGCGGCATCGACTACCCCGTCATTAATAAAAATTTCGACTCTTTTTTTATATCCAATCAAAATTTAAAATTACATATCGCATTTTGGTTTGTCCCGTATAAAAAAAATAAATTCTATGTTATTAAAAATTTAGACTTTCAAAAGGAAAAATAGTGTTAGACAATATGTCAGTTCAAAAACGCGTGTTATTAGCGACCGTTTTATCTTTTATCTTTTTTATCGCTTACGATCATTTTTTTATTCCTAAAAATTTGCCGTTAGATCAAAACCAAACCGTTGCAGCGCAGCAGGCAGGGCAAGCAAATGCCGCTCCGAGTGCAAATACCGCATCGACTACTAGCGCTCCGCAAGCCGTAGCGACGCAAAGCCGCGAGATCGCTGTGATAAAGGGCGAACACTTTGAGGCGCGCATAGACGAGCTGGGCAGGATTTCTAAATTTTATCTAAACGACGAAAAGTACAAGAACGCCGAGGGCGAGCGCATAGAGCTAGCCGGCACGCAGCCGCTGCCGCTTGAGGTACGCTTTAGCGATAAGGCTTTAAACGAGCAAGCATTTAAGGTAGCCTACGCAAGCGACGTTAGCGAGATAAATTTAACTAGTGAGCCAAAAACTATAGTTTTAACGCAAAATTTAGAAGGCTCTAGTGTAACCAAAAAAATCACATTTTATCCAAACGGAAGCTACGATCTAGATATTAGCGTGAGCGCTGGCGAATACTACGTAACTCCGGGCTTTCGTCCAAACGTCGCTATCGACAGCTACACCGTACATGGCGCACTTCTTAAGCATAACGACGGCAAACTAACTATCATCGAGGACGGCGACGTAGACGCGACTGAGAGCTTTAATAACGTAAATATAGCCGCAGCTAGCGACAGATATTACACGGCTTTGTTTTTTAAATTTGACGGACTTTTAAATCCCGTAATTTCAAAAGACGGCGCGGGCAATGCAGTGATATTTGTAAAAGGCGAGCAAAATTTTAAAGCTAAAGGCTACATCGGCGCCAAAGACCACGCTACTCTAAGTCAGATCAATGAGGAGCTAGTCGATGTCATCGAGTACGGCTGGTTTACCTTTATCGCAAAACCGATGTTTGCGTTTTTAAATTGGCTTTACGGTTACATCGGTAACTGGGGCTGGGCGATCGTCGTACTAACGCTGACTGTCAGGATCGCGCTTTCCTGGTTCACCTATAAGGGTATGTTATCGATGAACAAGCTAAAAGATCTAGCGCCGAAGGTCAAAGAGCTGCAAGCCAAATACAAAGGCGATCCGCAAAAGCTAAATATGCACATGATGGAGCTATATAAGAAAAACGGCGCCAACCCGATGGGCGGCTGCTTGCCGATACTTATGCAGATTCCGATTTTCTTTGCGATTTACCGAGTACTACTAAACGCGATCGAGCTAAAAGCGGCGCCGTGGATACTCTGGATACACGACCTTTCGGTGATGGATCCGTATTTCGTGTTGCCTATTTTGATGGGTGCGACGATGTTCCTTCAGCAAAAGCTCACGCCGACGACCTTTAGCGATCCGATGCAAGAAAAGATAATGAAATTTTTACCGCTTATCTTTACGTTTTTCTTTGTGACTTTCCCTGCGGGACTTACGCTTTACTGGTTTGTAAACAACGTCTGCTCGGTCATCCAGCAAGTTTTTGTAAATAAACTTTTTGAAAAGCACAAGAAAGCTGAGGTAAAGGCCTAATGCGAATCGAAGCTGAAAATTTACAAGAGGCTTTTCAAAAGGCCGCGCAGGAGTTAAAGTGCTCCGTCACGGAGCTTGATATTAAAATTTTACAAAACCCGAGCGCTGGTTTTTTGGGATTTTTCAAAAAAACGGCGATCATCGAGGCAGTAAAAGAGGGTGCGCATAAGGAAGCAAAAAAAGCCCCTCAAGCCGCCCGCGAAAACGCCCATAAAGAAAACGGCGGCGAGAAAAAGAAGGAATTTAAGAAGAAAGAGAACTCTGGCGAAGAGCAAAATCATAAAAACGAAAAGAAAAAAAATCATAAAAATCGCCACGAACATCACAAAAATCATGCGGCAAAGCAAAACGAAACGAGCGCGGCAAACGAGCCAAAAGTCGAAGAAGCGCAACCGCAAAAAGAGCCTCAAGTAAAAGAAAAAGAGCAACACAAAAAAGAACAACCTAAAAAAGATAGCAGCAAAAACATCCTCGATCACTCAATCATCGATACCTTTAATAAAAACGACTTTTACGAAGGCGATGAAAAAACCGCAGCTGGCGAAAATTTAGGCTCGCAGGCATCTGGTGGCGATGCAAATTTGACGCAAGCCGCGCCAAATTTAGCTAAAAAAGAAAAACAAGACTCTCGCGCCGATCGAGTGCAGGCTCAAAAACAAAAAGATCAAAAACCAAAAGCCGACATCGACAAAGTCCTGCCTGAGATAAAGCAGGGCGTAGAGAAACTTTTTGGCGGAAATTTCTTTACTATAAACAAGATAGACGTGCGCAAATTTGACGACGAGACCGTGATAGTCGAGCTTGACGGCGAGGATGCGGCGCTACTCATCGGCAAGGAGGGCTACCGCTACAAGGCGATTTCGTATTTGCTCTATAACTGGATCAGCTCGAAATACGGCCTTGCGGTGCGCCTTGAGATCGCGCAATTTCTGCAAAATCAAGAAGCCGCGATCGATCAGTATCTAAAGGGAATAATCGAGCGCGTAGAGGAAACGGGCAAGGCTAAAACCAAGTCTTTAGATGGCGTTTTGGTCAAGATCGCCCTTGAAAAACTGCGCGAAAAATTCCCCGACAAATACGTAAGCGTAAAGTCAAATAGCGACGGGCAGTTCGTAGTCGTGAACGACTTTATCAAAAAATGAACGAGACCATAGCAGCCGTCGCCACTGCATACGGCATAGGCTCGATCTCCATCATCAGGCTAAGCGGCGCAGACGCCCTTAGCCTGGCTCTAAAACTCACTAAAATCACCTCTCTTGTCCCGCGTTATGCAACTCTAACTAAAATTTACGCTGAAGGCGAGCTCATCGACGAAGCCCTGCTTATTTACTTTAAGGCCCCGCATAGCTTCACGGGTGAGGATGTGGTGGAGTTTCAGCTCCACGGCGGACTAGTGGTGGCAAATTTGATTCTGGGCGAGCTCATCAAAAACGGCGCTAGACTCGCGCGCGCAGGAGAGTTTAGTAAGCGAGCGGTCATAAACGGCAAGATGGATTTTAGCAAGATCGAGGCGATAAACTCGCTAATAAACGCAAAAAGCGAGGATAGCGTCAAAATCATCGCTCGCACGATGAGAGGCGATCTGGCTAAATTTGCAAATGAAATCCGCTCCGAACTCGTAAAAACTCTGGCATTTGTGGAGACTAGCATCGACTACGCCGACGACGATCTGCCTGCGGACTTGCTAGAGAACATCAGTCAAATGCTACAACAAAACAGCGCCAAGCTCGATAAAATAGTCTCCATAAGCCAGAGCAGAAAAGGGCTGCTCGAGGGCTTTAAGATCGCGATAGTTGGCAAACCAAACGTCGGCAAAAGCTCGATCTTAAACTCGCTTTTGTCCTACGAGCGAGCGATCATCAGCGACGAGGCGGGCACGACTAGAGATAGTATCGAAGAGGCCCTAAAAATCGGCACTCATCTAGTGCGCATCATCGATACCGCAGGCATCCGCAAAAACGCGGGTAAGATCGAGCAAATCGGCATTTCGTATTCTCTGCGAGCTATCGAGGATGCCGACGTTATCTTGGCTGTTTTTGACGCGTCGCAGGAGGCAGACGAGCAGGATAACGAGATCTTGGAGCTTTTAAAAAACTCGCAAAAAAAGATTTTTTACGTCCTAAATAAATGCGACCTCGGTGTTAAATTTACAAGTCCCGAAAATCCGATACAAATTTGCGCAAAGCAAGGAACGGACGAGATAATAAGC
>CAURRL010000089.1:0-5746 GCA_963526895.1 uncultured Campylobacter sp.
AAAAAACGCTCGTTTGGGTTAATCGCGGCGGACTTTTCCAAGGTCTTGTTATAAAATAATTTCTACCTTTAGGCGCGGGAAACTGCGCCTTTTCTTTTAAATTTTCCAAATTTTACCTCAAATTTTACCCGTCAAATTTGACGCTCCACCCATTTTTAAATTTGAACCGTTTAAATTCCTAGCTTCAAATTTGAGCGTCTTAGTTTGGCTCAAATTTTACTAAGCTTAACAAAAGCGTCCGTCTGCAAGCTGTAAGCGTAGCGTAGCAAAAAGACAAGCCGCTACCGCCATTAAAATTTTAGTCAAAACTCGCTATAATCCCCAAAAGGACATAAAATGATAAAAATTCTGATGATAGAAGACGACCTGGAGCTGGCGGAAATTTTGACTGAGTTTTTAGCAAAAAGCGATATGAGCGTAACGACGGCGGAGGAGCCGTATATCGGGCTTTCGACATTAAACGTAGAAAAATTTGACCTCGTAATCCTAGACCTCACGCTACCGGGACTTGACGGCCTAGAAGTGTGCAAAGAGATCCGAAAGCGCCACGACGTGCCTATCATCATCTCTAGCGCGCGCCACGACATTACCGACAAGGTAAATGCCCTAGATAACGGCGCGGACGACTATCTGCCAAAGCCTTACGACCCGCAGGAGCTGCTAGCTCGTATCAAAAGCCATCTGCGCCGCCAAAGCACTGTAGCGGGTACAAATTTAAGCGGCACAAAGGAGCCTGCGCGAGAGAAAGATATCGCGGTAGATGATTTTAAGCACGTCATCACGCTAAAAGGCGAGCCGTTAAATTTGACCGCAGCGGAGTACGACATCCTAAAATATATGCTTCAAAAAGAAGGCGGCGCCATCACGCGCGAGGAGTTCATCTACAACTGCGCGAGCATCAGTGAGGACTCGACGAACAAGAGCATCGACGTCATCATCGGCCGCATCAGAGGCAAGCTAGGCGACGACCCAAAAGAGCCAAAATACATCCACGCCATCCGCGGCATCGGCTATAAACTGCTGCAGTAAATTTGACGTAAAGCCCCGCAAATGAAACGTTCATCGGTTTTTTACACTATCACTTTTATCTTTGCGCTTGCGCTTACTAGCATATTTTTGGCATTTTTATGGCTGATGGACTACGACAAGCAAAACTACGCGCGCGAGCTAAACGCCAAGTACTCTACGATCGCTAGAAATCAGCTCTTTTTGATGAGCGGTATCATAAACGAAAAAGAGTACGAGCGTCAAACGGGCGACTTTAAGATGCCAGAGATCACAAACGAGCAGCAAAAAGAAGAAATCCTAGCAAACGCAACCGTGCTTGAGGAAATATCCGCAGACATCGGCTCTAGCGCCATCATGATCTATCAAAATCACCACTATCTAAAAGTACAGCACGTGGATAAAATCCTGCTTTTAAAGGATAACGACTACCAGCCCTACCGCTACGACATCATTAAAATCATCTTTTTATTAGTCGCGATCATACTTCTGGCTGCTTACGTTTTTGTTATCAGGAAGCTAAAACCGCTAAGAAAACTAAAGCGCCAGATAGCTAAATTTGCCGCGGGCGAGATCGACGAAGTGCAAAACGTAAGTAGCGGTAACGACGAAATTTCCGAGGTTGCTGAGGCGTTTTATGACGCGGTGTCCCAGATCAAAAGCTTAAACGCGTCGCGCAAGCTGTTTTTAAGAAACATAATGCACGAACTAAAAACCCCGATCACCAAAGGCCGCCTAGTCGCCGAAATGATCGAAAAAAGCAAAAACCAAGAGCGACTCGTGTCGGTGTTTATAAAGCTTGAAAATCTCATAAACGAATTTGCCGCCGTCGAGCAAGTCACGTCAAATATCGCGCTAAATAACACCAAAATTTGCCGTATCGACGACATCATCGACGAAGCTCTGGATATCGCGATGGTAGATCCCGGACAGGTCACGATCAGCAAGCTAGAGGACGTGAACCTAAACGCGGACTTTAAGCTGCTAGCGATCGCCGCCAAAAACATGATCGATAACGCGCTAAAATACTCTCCCAACAAACACGTAAACATAACGATCACGCGCGAATCTATCAAATTTATCAACGAAGGCGAGCGGCTATCAAAGGAGCTGCGCCACTACGTCGAACCTTTTACCAAGGGCGAAAGCGCGCAAAAGAGCTTTGGTCTGGGGCTCTACATCGTCGAAAATATAATCAAAGCTCACAAGCTAACTCTAAGCTACGAATACAAAAACGGGCTAAACGTGTTTAGCTTTGAAAATCTGCAAAATATTGCGGCGTAGGCGTAAATTTGGGCGTTTGCCGAGCTGTGGCGCGCGGATAAAATTTGGGTTAAAATTTAAACCGAGTCACATTTGCTTAAATTTTAAAATTTAGCGTATCGTTTGCAACTAGCTAAACGCCAAATTTTGAGCTACAAATTTGGCGCTCGTTTAAAATTTATAGTCAAATTTAGCGACCGCTCGCTACTCATAATAAAAAGACTTTACAGGCGCGAAATTTAGCCCCGCCTCTTTGCACAGAGTGTAAAAATCAACCTCGCCGCCGCGAGATTTAAACTCAAAATAGCACTCGTAAAGCTTTACGAAGTATTCAAACTCTAAATTTAGCCGCGCGCTTATCTCGTGTTTTTCTCTTGCGTCGCGAGCTTCGCTGGTTAGCTGATCGTAGTATGCGCGCTCGATCAAACAACCCTCGGGAAAGTGTTGCGCACCTCAGTTTAGTGCGTCTAGTAGCATGCAAAAGTATAGCTCCACAGTTCGTGCGTCGCAATGCTCATGGCGGTATGCACGGCGCAAAAGCTCATTCCTATCAAGCTCCCGCAAGCCGCGCGCGCAGATCTGGTACGCCCAGCGCAGATGCGGCATCTCACCTGCGTAGCAGCGCCCTTTTAGATACTCGCCGACTAGCTCTCCCAGCTCAAATGGCAGTTCGCCGTTGTCGCGGTTTTTTAGATTTTTTAGCTCGCTTTTATTTTCGTCTAAAATTTCGCGGCAGAGCTCACCCAGTGCGTAGTCCCGCTCCGCCTCGCTAAACTCGCTTTTAAATTTACTCACAGCGCCCTTTAGATGCTCGTTCGCTGGCTTTTTTAGCCCGGCATAATAGAGCCTTAGGTATTCGCAGAGCTCAAATTTTAGCCAGCCAAAAGCGTCCGTTTGCATTTAGTTCCTTTAGAAGCGTAAATTTAGCGAGTAAAAACAACAACCTCGCCGTGCTCAAACGCGACGCCAGATACAGCAGGCATTCACTCGCAAATTTGAACCAAATTTACAAAATATCCCTCTGCCCCTTTGCGTTCATCGGGCTTAGCACGCCCATTTGCTCCATTTGCTCGATAATCGTAGCGGCGCGGTTATAGCCGATTTTTAGGCGGCGTTGCAAATAGCTGATCGAGGTTTTTTGCTCGCTTAACACGATCTCTTTAGCCTCTTCGTAGAGCTCGTCTAGCTCGCCCGCTACCGCGCCGGAGCCTGCGCCCGCACCGCCGCTAGCGCCCTCCTCGGCTAAAAATCTCTCGTCATAGACCACCTCTTGTTGCGCTTTTAGGAAATTTACGATCGTGTCGATCTCTTTTTCGCTAGCAAACGGCGCGTGCAGCCTGATGACGCCGGGGCTTCCCGGAGGCGTAAATAGCATATCGCCGCGTCCTAGCAAGCTCTCCGCGCCCATTTGATCCAGGATCACCTTACTATCTATGCGCTGACCGACGCGGTAGCTGATGCGGCTAGGCAAATTTGCCTTTATGAGCCCCGTCACGACGTCCACGCTCGGGCGCTGGGTGGCTACGATGAGATGTATGCCGCTAGCGCGCGCCATCTGCGCCAGGCGCCCGATATATAGTTCCACGTCCTTGCCGCTAGTCATCATGAGATCAGCCAGCTCGTCAATGATCACGACGATATACGGGAACTGCTCGCCGCCCTCCTCTTTCATCTTTTCGTTGTAGCTTTCGATATTTTTGGTGCGCGTATGGCTCATGATCTTGTAGCGGCGCTCCATCTCGGCGACCATGTTTGATAGCGCGGTTATAGCCTGCTTGGCCTGCGTGATGACGGGCGTGAGTAGGTGTGGGATGTCGTTATAGATACTAAACTCGAGCATCTTAGGATCAATCATCATCAGGCGCAGCGTCTGCGGGCTGTTGCGATATAGCAGACTTAGTAGCATCGCGTTTATGCCCACACTCTTACCCGAGCCCGTCGTGCCGGCGATTAGCAGATGCGGGAGCTTTTTTAGATCGGTGATGAAAGGCGCGCCGACGATATCCTTGCCTAGCGCGATAGTTAGCGGGCTGCTCGAGTTTTTGAAAACCTCGCTATCTAAAATTTCCTTTAGATAGACGGTTTCGATGTTTTTGTTAGGCACCTCGATACCTACGACATCTTTGCCTGGGATCGGAGCCTGGATGCGGATAGTCTGTGCGCGTAGAGCCATAGCTAGATCGTCTTGCAGGGTTAAAATTTTACTCACCTTGATGTGCGGCGCCTGACGAAACTCAAACGTCGTAACGATCGGCCCCGTGTATGTGCGCACAACATCGCCGTCTATTTTAAATTTGCGCAGTTTATCGAGCAGATCGGAGATTTTTTGATCGATTTCGGCTTCATTTACGCTGTTTGATCTCTTGGGCGGATCGTTTAGAAATTTAAGCGGCGGCAACGCAAAATCCTTAGGCTTTTCGACCTTGCCTTTTTCCATTTGTTCGAGCAATTTTTTATTTTCGGCGACTTCATTTAAAATTTCGACGCCGTTTATCGTAACAGTGCTTTTTTCTTCTAAATTTAACTCGCTTTCATCCTGCGCATCGTCTTCATCGTCCAGATCGTCTTCATCCTCTAGCTTTTCGCCGTTTTCCTCGCTCAAATTTGACCCGCTTTGAGCTTTAGGCTTTTTGATTTGTCTAGGTTTTTTTTGCGTTTTTGGCTTAATCTCGCCCGCGTTTTCAATTTTATCTTCATTGGCGCTTGGTTCGACGAAAGCCTTTTTTAGGATAGCTAGGATGTTATCTTGCGCGATGAGACCAAAGCTCAGCACAAAAAGCATCAAGATAAATACCCACATGCCTATCACGCCGGCAACGTCTTTTAGCGCTTCGTTTACGGTGTTTGCAACCAGTCCACCATAGTTAGCGTCCGCGCCTGATTGAAACATCAAAAACGCTAAAAACAGCAGCGCCGCACCAAGCGTCGTCTGGGCAAATTCGGCATTAAAGCCGTTAAAATATTTGTAAATATAATACGCAAAAAATATAAAAACAAAAGGGTAAACGTAAGCGATAAAGCCGAAAAGCTTGAAGTTCCAAAGCCCTATGGCGTTGCCGAAGCTACCGACGAAATTTGCCGCGGGCGCGATGGTGGCGATCCCGAAAAATATCAAAAAACAAACGACTACTACTAAAACCGATTCTCTTAAAATGGCGCGTCCTTTTAAATTTAGTAAATTTAAATTTGCGGGAGAGCTAAATTTGAGCCGAATTTATCAAATTTGACCCCATTTTCACTCCGCCCGCTTTGATAACGAAACTTTAATAAAACGGTAGATTATAGCGAGTTTTTACATATAATTTAATAACGAAAGCTGGTTTATCTTAGCCACGGACTGCAACATCGCCTGATATGACATCATTTTTTGCATGAGATTCATATAGGTTTCGCCGTAGTCGGCATTTGTGATGTCGGCCTTGACGGTTTTTACGTTTACTTCCATGATGCTAGCGCGAGTGTTGGTATCGGCTAGTGC
>CAURRL010000090.1:0-5680 GCA_963526895.1 uncultured Campylobacter sp.
ATCCCGCTGCACGCAAACGCGATGCTAGTTAAGCGTCAGCCAGGCAGCCTAGAGATGATCGGCGAGCTCAAAAAAAGCGGGCTCGAGGTCGTCTACGCGGGCGACGTCGTAGGTACGGGCAGTAGCCGAAAAAGCGGCATAAACTCCATCCAGTGGCACCTCGGGCGTGAGATAGAGGGTGTACCGAACAAAAAAACGGGCGGCATCGTGATAGGAACGGCGATCGCGCCGATATTTTTTAACACTGCCGAGGATAGCGGCGCGCTGCCAATCGTAGCCGACGCGAGCGCGCTAGAAATGGGAGACGTGATTGATATCTATCCGTACGCGGGCGAGATTTTTCGCGTAGGGCGGGTAAATTTGGATGCCGAGGGTAAATTTGACGCGGTTCAAATTTACGGCGAAGCTAAATTTGAAAATTTAAACAAAAACGAAAAACCCGAAGGCGAGCCGGTCGCTCGTTTTACGCTTTCGCCCAACACGATATTTGACGAGATTAGAGCCGGCGGGCGTATACCGCTCATCATCGGCCGCTCGCTTTGCGGTAAGGCTAGAGCGGCGCTAAATTTAGGCGCGGAGGATATATTTGCGAAGCCCGCGCAGCCGCAAACGGATGAGAGCGAGGGATACACGCTAGCTCAAAAGATCGTGGGCAAGGCCTGCGGCGTGCAGGGCATCAGAGCCGGGCAATACTGCGAACCCGCGACTCTTACCGTTGGTTCACAGGATACCACTGGGCCGATGACGCGCGACGAGATAAAAGAGCTGGCTAGTCTTGGATTTTCAGCTGATTTCGTGTTGCAGAGCTTTTGCCACACGGCGGCCTATCCAAAACCTAGCGACCTCGAGACGCAAAGGATGCTGCCTAAATTTATGAGCTCGCGCGGCGGAGTGAGCCTAAGGCCCGGCGACGGCGTCATACACTCGTGGCTAAACCGCATGGTGCTGCCCGACACCGTGGGCACGGGCGGCGACAGCCATACGCGTTTTCCTATCGGCGTGAGTTTCCCCGCAGGCAGCGGACTGGTGGCGTTTGCTGCCGTATCGGGAGCCATGCCGCTAAATATGCCTGAGTCCGTGCTCGTGCGATTTAGCGGGCGGCTGCAAAAGGGCGTGACGCTGCGCGATTTGGTAAACGCAATCCCCTACTATGCGATCAAGCGCGGACTGCTCACGGTCGAAAAGAAGGGCAAGAAAAACGTATTTGCGGGTAAAATTTTAGAGATCGAGGGGCTAGAGGAGCTAAAAGTCGAGCAAGCCTTTGAGCTAAGCGACGCCTCGGCCGAGCGCTCTGCGGCGGCCTGCGCGGTAAATTTGAGCCAGCAGAGCGTCGCCGAATACGTCCGCTCAAACGTCGCTCTCATCGAGGCGATGATAGAGGCCGGGTATGAGAGCAGGGCGAGCCTAGAGCGCCGTGCGGCAAAAATGCGCGAGTGGTTAGCGGCGCCTAGCTTGCTGCGAGCCGACAAAAACGCGCGCTACGCCGAGGTGATCGAGATAAATTTGGACGAGATAAAAGAGCCCATCCTAGCCTGCCCGAACGACCCCGACGACGTCGCGACTCTGAGCGAAGTGCTAGCCGATAGCTCGCGCCCGCACAAGATTGACGAGGTGTTTGTGGGTAGCTGCATGACAAATATCGGCCACTACCGAGCGCTCGGCGAAGCTCTGCGTGGGCTCGGCATGCTGCCGACCAGACTTTGGATCGCGCCGCCTACCAAGATGGATCAGGCGCTGCTAGAAAAGGATGGCTACTACGATATCTTTCGCGCGGTAGGCGCTCGCACGGAGGTGCCGGGCTGCTCGCTTTGTATGGGTAACCAAGCCCGCGTGAACGACGGCGCGACCGTGTTTTCGACCTCAACGCGAAATTTTGATAACCGTATGGGCATGGGCGCGTGCGTGTATCTTGGTAGCGCCGAGCTAGCGGCAGTTTGCGCCGTGCTAGGCAGGCTACCTAGCGTCTCAGAATACATGAGCATAGTGCCCCAAAAGCTTGCGGGCAAAGAGGCGCAAATCTATCGGTATCTAAATTTTAACGAGATAGAAAATTTTAAAATTTAACAAATTTGGTTGCTTGGGTAAAATTTGCGGCTAAAGTGGAGCTGTTTTGCGGCCAGCTTTTTCGCAAATTTTATCCAGCAAGACGTGTGCGCTTTTAACCCGTCAAATTTAACTAACCCACCTAAGCGTAAAGATCGTTTCTTTGCCCGGCTCGCTTTCGCATGTTACGGATATGGCGTTGTTTTCGCAGGCTCTTTTGACCAAATTTAGCCCGATACCAAAGCCGCCTTGGTCTTCGTTAAACCGCGTGTATCTCTCGAAAATTTTATCTTGCTGCTCTTTGCTTAACCCCTCGCCGCTATTTGAGATTTTTAGCTCGCCGTCTTTAAGGCTAACGGCGACGTAGCCGCCTTGGTTTGCGTATTTTACGGCGTTGCTTAGTAGGTTATCCACCGCGCGTTTTAGCTCATAGCCGTTTGCATTTATTAGAGCGTCTCTTAAATTTAGCCTTAAATCAAGCCCTCGTTTAGCAAAAAACGGAGCAAAAAATTCGAGTCGCTCGTTTAAAATGTCTCTAAAATTTAGCTCCTCTTTTGGTGCGCAGCGCTCGGCACCAAAGGATAAATACGTGAGGTCCTCATAGGTACGGCTTAGCGTTTTGGCGGCGGTTTGGATGTTGTTTAGGCGCTTTAGATTTCTCTGGCTTAGGCTACTTTTATCTGCCGTTTCGATGCTCATAAGTATGACGCTAAGGGGCGCGTTTATCTCGTGAGTAGAGTCTTTTATAAAGCGATTTAGCGCGGCGATCTTGGCGTGTAGCGGCGCTAGCGCGGTCTTTGCTAGATAAAAGGCGATTATCATGATGATGCCTAAAACGATAAGCAAATTTAGCGCCGTACGCAGCCATAGCAAATTTAGCTCGCTCGCAACGTCCTTACCGCTTAGCGCGATCTTTGCCGTGGCTAGCTCGTCCGCGCCGCCTTCGTCCATATTTTGCAAAGCCTCAAATATCGTCACCTTGCCGTCCGATACGACCGTGCTACTCTGGGCGTCGTCAAATTTAGCACAGCCCGCCTCGCCGTATAAAATTTGACCGCTTTTAGCTACGATGCAGGCTTTGACGTCTTTTTCGGCGGTAAAGCTTTTTACTGCGCCAAGCCCGGACATGCGCGCTTTCATGTAGATACCCATCTTGATCTCTTTTAGATTTTTTACCTCGTTTGAGATTAGGGCTTCTTTTTCCATTTTATAGTCGTTCGTAAAAAAATACCCCAAAAATATGGTGCTAGTGATGAGATAAAGCGAGAGGATTTTTGCTATAACGGCGGAGCGCTCAGACATAGATATAGCCGTCGCCGCGCCTATTTATGATCGCGTCCTTGCCTAAAATGCGGCGTAAGTTTTTGACGTAAACTCGCAGGCTCAGTTCGCTTGGCTCCTCGCCGTAGTTCCAAATTTTCTCAAATATCGTCTCTTTGCTCAGTAGCGCGTTTTTATTTTCCAAAAATAGCGCCAAAAGCTCGCTTTCTTTGTTTGAGAGGTTTACGATTTGTCCGTTTTGCCGGAGCGTTTTGGAGCTTGGATAAAATTTATATCCGTCGTTAAGCTCGATAAATTCGTCATTTACGTGAGAAAATTTGCGCTTGATTAAAATTTGAATACGAAGCAAAAGCTCTTTTAGCTCGTACGGCTTTTTTAGGTAGTCGTCGCAGCCGCTTTTGTAGCCGATCTCTAGGTCTTGCAGTGCGTTTAGCGAGGTGGTAAATATCGCAGGCGTATCGTCGCCAAGCCGCCTAAGTTCGCTCAAAAGGGAGAAACCGTCGCCTTTAGGTAGCTTGACGTCGAGGATGAGGACATCAAAATTTCGCTCGTAGGCGGTATCTAGAGCTGCTTTAGCATCGGCGCAAACGGTCACGTCGTAGCCTTGTTCGCTCAGATACTCGCTGATGAGTTCGCTTAGCGTCTCATCGTCCTCTACGAGCAAAATTTGCGTCATTACATCTTATCCTTTTTCATATCTTTCATATCGTCTTTCTTTTTACCCATATCGTCTTTCATCTCTTTCATGTCGCCCTTCATTTCGTCCTTTTTTATCATCATATCGTCTTTTTTCTCCATCATGGCGTCCTTCTTTTCCATCATGGTATCTTTTTTCTCCATCATATCGCCTTTCATCTCGGCGGCAAAGATAGAACCTGTAACGAACAACGCGCTAAGCGCAACTAAAGCTAACTTTTTCATAGCATATCCTTTAAGAAAATTTATGATGGAAGTTTAGCCAAGAAACGTGAAACGAGCGTGAAATTTAAGCCATCAAGCTAAATACATACGATAAAAGCGGCAGGCTAACGAAGCTAAACGCGACTCCGACGGCCACGGCGGCGACTGCTAGCTGGCTATCAAGCTCTGCTTTCATGATCATTGCGCTTGCTAGCACCATCGGCGGCATGGCGCACTGAAGGATACCTATCATCCAAATTTGACCGAAATTTACGCCAAAAACTATCGTGACTAATATAAAAATAAAAGGCGCTAGCAGCATTTTGCCCGCGATTACCACGGCCGTTGATTTGTAGCAGCTCTTGATGCTCCTAAATCCTAGCCCGATGCCGATCGCAAAAAGAGCGACGGGAACGACGCTTTGCGCAAAAAGAGTAAGCGCGTCAAATAGCACCTTCGGAAGCGGAACGCCGCGAAGCAAAAAGCCCAAAATAAGCGCGACGAAAGGAGGAAATTTGACCACTTTCATCACGTTTTGCACGAGCGAAACCTTCGCCGGAGCGCCGAAAGCCAGGATAAAAGGCCCAAAAATGCTAATCGGGATCGAGGTGGCTAGCTGATCGTAAAAGATAACTTCGTTCATCGCATCCTCGCCGAAAAAGCCCTTGATGATAGGCATACCCATAAATACGGTATTTCCGAACATCCCGAGCAGTACGGCGCTCACGGTGGTGGCTTTGTTAAATTTTAAAAATCTGCACGCCAAAAATATCGCCGCAGCGCCCAGCATCGAACAGGCAAAACCCGTGGCGATGACGTTTATAAGCGTGGTGTCGATGTTTACGTGGTAAATTTTATCGAAAATCAGCGCCGGGAGCGCGAAGCAAAGCGCGTAGTTTATGAAAACGGAGGCGTTTTTTTGCTCAAAGACCTTAAATTTTTTCGCCCCGTAGCCGGAAGCTATAATGATAAAAATAGATAATAATTGCGTGAACATTTGCGTAATCCGAGTTATAAATTTCAAAAACGCGATTATACGGCGGCTAGCATTAAAGAAAAATAAAATTTAGTTGAATTACTTAACATCGCCTTAACGCGTTTTTGTATATAATCTCGCGTTAAATTTAAAAAAGCGAGAAATAATGAAAAAACTTATCAAATTTATCGCGGTTTTCGCCGTACTGGCTGGGGTCGGTTACTATTTTTACGATAAAAATTTTAACGTCCCGCAAGTCGATCAGTTTATAACCTCAAAAGCCGTTCGCGGCGAGCTCGTAAAAAGTATCGAAAGCAACGGTGAGATCTACGCTACCGAGCTAATCGACGTGGGCGCGCAGGTTGGCGGACAGATTAAAAAACTATACGTCAAACTCGGCGACGTCGTAAAGGCTGGCGACATGATAGCTGAAATCGACTCGGCGACCCAGCAAAATAACGTAGATACCAAAAAAGCGCA
>CAURRL010000091.1:0-5659 GCA_963526895.1 uncultured Campylobacter sp.
CTTTGGATAACTGCACTCTTGACGACGCAAACGAGCAAATTTGCAAATTTGACGGCGGTAAATTTCAAAATAAAAGCGAATTTGATAAAAATCGTGCTCAAAAAGACGAGATTTATCAAATTTGGCAAGATTTGCAAAATCGCGCCGCCATCCACGACGACTCCGATCTCGCCGCGGCTCCTAGCTCGGGATCGTTTGGCATAGATGCTACTATCGTTGCGCCCTGCTCTATCAACACGCTAGCTAAAATCCACGCGGGCTTTGCTGACACGCTGATAACTCGCGCCACCGCAGTCGCGCTAAAAGAGCGAAAGAGGCTGGTTTTGGGCGTTAGAGAGATGCCGTTTTCTACGCTAGCGCTCGAGCACGCGGCCAAGCTTTCCGCTCTTGGCGCCGTTATCGCGCCGCCGGTTTTTGGATATTATTCTGGTCAAAATAGCCTTGAGGATATGGAAAATTTCATCATCGGCAAGTGGCTTGATCTGCTCGGACTCGAGCATCAAATTTACAAAAGATGGGGCTAAAAACAGCTGCGCCAGTCGCAAGATAAAGTCCTGTTTTAGGCATAAAATAGTAAAATCAACCTTTAAAATTTAAAGGCGAAAAATGAAAGCTTGTATCTATCCTGGCACATTTGATCCCGTAACAAACGGACACGTCGACGTTATCAGGCGGGCGGCTAAAATTTTCGATAAAGTTATCGTTGCAGTTGCGGCAAGCGAGAGGAAGCGGCCATATTTTAGTTTGGCTAGACGCGTAGAAATGGTAAAAATCTCAACGGCGGATCTAAAAAACGTCGAGGTCGTGGGCTTTGATAACCTACTTGTAGATTTTGCCAAAAGCTGCGGCGTAAACGTCGTGATCCGCGGACTTCGCGCGGTCAGCGACTTTGAGTACGAGCTGCAAATCGGCTACGCAAACGCCGTGCTTTGGGATGAGCTAGAGACAGTTTATCTGATGCCGAGCCTGCAAAACGCCTTCATCTCTAGCTCGATCGTGCGCTCCGTTCTTAGCCACGACGGCGATGTTAGCAAGCTGGTTCCGAGTGAAATTTTAGAAACTTTGAAAGGCTAAATTTGTATATTTTATTTGAAGGTATTGACGGCGCGGGCAAAAGTACGCAAATAGCGCGGCTGGCGGCGGCTTACCCGCAAGCGATCGTGACTAAAGAGCCGGGCGGTACGAAGCTTGGCAAAAATTTACGCGAGATTTTACTAAAGGAAAACGACCTGGATAAAAGGGCTGAAATTTTGCTATTTTTGGCCGATAGAGCCGAGCATTCGGGCAAGATAATAAAACCCAACTCAGATAAAATGATTTTGAGCGACAGGGGCTTTGTTTCGGGCATGGCTTACGCGCTGGCGGGCGGAAATTTTAGCTTTGAGGAGCTTTTAAGCTTAAATAAATTTGCCCTGCAAGGAAATTTTCCGCAAAAAATAGTATTTTTTAAAGCGGACGAAAACACGCTAAGATCGCGCCTAAACTCGCGCGCGCAGATGGACGGTATAGAGGCTCGCGGATTTGGTTATCTGCTAAAGGTGCAGGACGCGATGGAGGAAATTTTGCAAAAACTAGACGCCCGCTACATCACGATCGATGCCGCCTGGGACGAGGAAAAAATAACGAATTTGATAAAGGAGTTTATAAATGATTAGCGCATTAAGGGGGATGAAGGACGTTTTGCCGCCCCAGTCGGGACTTTATGAGAGGATAATCAAAATCTGCGAAGAGGTCGCGAAAAACTACGGATACGAGTTCGTGCTGGCTCCGCACCTGGAGCAAACGGCGCTTTTTTGCCGCAGCGTCGGGGAAAGCAGCGACATCGTGGGCAAGGAGATGTATCAGTTTGAGGATAAGGGCGGCAACGACGTTTGTCTGCGCCCTGAGGGGACGGCCGGCGTCGTGCGCGCCTTTATCGAGGCTAAATTTGACCGCGCAGGCGGCGTGAGACGGTACTTTTACCACGGCTCGATGTTTCGTTACGAGCGCCCGCAAAAAGGCCGTTTGCGCGAGTTTCATCAATTTGGCTGCGAGTGCTTCGGCGAGCCTAGCGTTTATGAGGATGCGAGCGTTATCTTGATGATAAACGAGATATTTTCGCGCCTGGGTATCAAAACTAAGCTACTTATAAATTCGCTCGGAGACGCCGCCAGCATGAGCGCATACCGCGAAAAGCTGGTTAAATTTTTAGACTCGCACGAAGGTCAAATTTGCGAGGACTGCAAGCGCAGAAAGCTAACAAACCCTATCCGCGTGCTAGACTGCAAGGTCGAAAGCTGTCAGAAAATCTACGAAAACGCACCGCTGATAATCGGCAGTCTAAACGACGAATGCGCGGGCGAGTTTAAAAGGCTGCAAGAGATTTTAAGCGGCAACGGCGTGGAGTTTGAGATAGATCCAAAGCTCGTGCGCGGGCTTGATTACTACTGCAAAACGGCGTTTGAGTTCGTTTCAAACGAGATCGGCGCACAGAGCGCGGTCGCGGGCGGCGGACGCTACGACAGGCTGGTCGAGTACCTGGGCGGCAAGGCTAGCTACGGCGTTGGCTTTGCGATGGGTATCGAGCGCATAATGGAAATCCTAGGCGGCCGCGAGAGCCAGAGCGCAAGAAACGGCGTATATATCGGCGCGATGGACGCCGATGGCGTGGACGCGGTCTATAAAATAGCGATAAATTTAAGAAAAAACCTCCCGGTTCTCGTGAGCTACGAGCCTAAAAAATTGCAAAAACACCTAAACGCCGCAGATAACGCAAACACTAGGATTTGCCTTTGCGTCGGCGAGGACGAGCTAAAATCGGGTAAAATTTGGCTAAAAGATTTGAGCGAAAAGGCCGAAAAAATGCTTGATTTGGCAGATCTGGAGAGTGAGCTTAAAAGGATTTTAAATGTATGATTACGGTTTAAATTTATGGGGAAATAATAACTTCATTGTCGAAAACGGTAAAATTTGCGTCAATACCGGCTCAAAACCAGCCATCATCGACATCGTAAAAAGCATCAGGAGCGAAGGCTACCGAGGCCCGCTACTGCTGCGCTTCCCTCACCTCATACACAAGCAGATTTCGCAAATTTACAAAAGCTTTGAGAGCGCGAAAAACGAATTCGGCTACAAAGGTAGCTTTAACGCTGTCTATCCGCTAAAAGTAAACCAGTATCCGGGCTTTGTTAAAAATCTAGTCCGTCACGGTCAAAAATACGGTTACGGGCTGGAGGCAGGCTCAAAGGCCGAGCTACTGCTGGTGATGGCGTATAATAACGAAGGCGCGCCGATAACCGTAAACGGCTTTAAAGATAAAGAGATGATAAACATCGGCTTTATCGCGGCCGAGATGGGGCACAACATCACGCTAACGATCGAAGGGTTAAACGAGCTTGAGGCTATCATCGCCATCGCAAAAGAGCGTTTCGCGCCAAAGCCAAACATCGGTCTGCGCATCAGGCTGCACAGCTCAGGATCCGGTATCTGGGCTAAAAGCGGCGGCATAAACTCCAAATTCGGCCTAACCGCGACCGAGCTAATCGAAGCAGTAAATTTGCTAAAAGAGGCGAATTTGCTCGACCGGTTTAATATGATCCACTTTCACATCGGTTCGCAAATCACCGAAATCCACCCGCTAAAAAAGGCTCTAATCGAAGCAGGAAACATCTACGCCGAGCTGCGAAAAATGGGCGCGAAAAACCTAAAAGCTATAAATTTAGGCGGCGGACTAGCTATAGAGTACTCGCAGTTTAAGGAAAACTCGAGCCGAAACTACACGCTTAGCGAATACGCAAACGACGTGGTCTATCTGCTAAAAACTATGGCGACGCAGCGAAACGAAGTGGAGCCCGATATCTTTATCGAGAGCGGCCGCTTCGTTTCGGCTTCGCACGCCGTGCTGGTTGCGCCGGTTTTGGAGCTCTTTAGCCAGGACTACACCGAGGAAAAGCTCGTACTAAAAAAGAAAAATCCTCAGCTAATCACCGAGCTAAACGACCTGCTAAGCACTATAAAACCGTCAAACGCGATAGAGTATCTGCACGACAGCATAGATCATATGGAGAGTATACTCACGCTGTTTGATCTGGGTTACGTCGATCTGCAAGATCGCTCGAATGCTGAAATTTTAACCCACCTAATCATAAAAAAAGCGGCTAAAATCCTCGGCACCAAACAGCACAACGCCGAGCTTTTAAAGCTGCAAGAGGAAGCACAGGAGCGTTATCTCGTAAATTTCTCTCTATTTCAGTCGTTGCCTGATTTTTGGGGTTTAAAGCAAAATTTTCCTATCATGCCGCTTGACCGCCTAGACGTGCGCCCTACCCGCTCGGCGTCGCTGTGGGATATCACGTGCGATAGTGACGGCGAGATAGGCTTTGACGACGAGGAAAATCCTCTGTTTTTGCACGACGTAGACGTGGAACAAGAGGAGTACTTTTTAGGATTTTTCCTAGTCGGAGCGTATCAAGAGGTGTTAGGTATGAAACACAATCTCTTTACCCACCCGACCGAAGCTACTATCGAGATAAACGAGAGTGGATTTGAAATCTCGCACCTGCTAGAGAGCCAATCGATCCTTGATATCATGGAGGATCTTGACTACGACATCTACGAGATCCAAGACATCCTAAGCGAGCGTATCGAAAAGTCAAAGCTCGTAACCGACTCGCAGCGCAAGCAAATTTTAGGCGAAATGTATCTGTTTTTAAACGATAACGGCTATCTAAAAACTATATCTTAAATTTACAAAAAAGGAGTAAAAATGCTATCAAAAAGAGTTCAGGTGCTAGGCGAGAGTCTAACTATCGAGATCAGCACCAAGGCAAAAGAGATGAAAGCCCGCGGCGAGGACGTGATCAGTTTTGGCGCGGGCGAACCGGACTTTGACACGCCCGAGATCATCAAAAACGAAGTAAAAGCCGCTCTGGATAAGGGCTGCGGCAAATACACAGCCGTCGCCGGCACGCCCGAAGTAAGAGAAGCGGTCGCCGCAAAGCTAAAGCGTGACAACGGCCTAAACTATGCGCCAAATCAAATCATCACCAACGTAGGCGCCAAGCACTCTCTTTTTAACGTATTTCAAGCGCTAATCGATCATGGCGACGAGGTCATCGTACCGAGCCCCTACTGGGTGAGCTACCCGGAGATGGTCAAATTTAGCGGCGGCAAGCCAGTTTTTATCGAAACTAGCGAAAAAACAGGTTTTAAAATCACGCCTGAGCAACTAAAGGCGGCGATCACTCCTAGAACTAAAATTCTAACCCTAAACAGTCCTTGCAACCCGACGGGCGCGATATATAGCCGCAAAGAGCTAGAGGCGCTAGGCGAAGTGCTAAAAGGCACGAAAATCATCGTAGCTAGCGACGAAATGTACGAAAAGCTAAACTACGAGGGCGAATTTGTCGCAACTGCGGCGGTGAGCGATGATATGTTTAACCGCACGATCACGATAAACGGCCTAAGCAAATGCGGCGCGATGCCGGGCTGGAGATTTGGCTACATGGCTAGCCCGTTTAAGGAGCTAAATGCTGCCGTAAACAAGCTACAAAGCCAAAGCACGAGCAACATAAACTCCCTAACGCAAGCCGGCGCCATCCCTGCGCTGCTAGGCAAGGCGGACGAGGATATCGCGTATATGAAGGGCGAGTTTAAAAAGCGCCGCGACCTAGGCGTTGAG
>CAURRL010000092.1:0-5600 GCA_963526895.1 uncultured Campylobacter sp.
GGTCAAAGGAGCAAAAATGGCTATCATAAAAGTCGATCTACAAAAATCATATCCCAAACCCGGGCGCGACCACGCTCGTATCGGTCAAATACGATGGCGATAACGTGGGCGCAGGCGCTTGATTATGACAAAGTTACCATCGTACCGCACAACGGCTCGTACACGAGGATGCTCATCGAAAAGAGCGGGTATTTCGCCGTGCAGATCCCCACGGCAGCGCAGGCGGAGCCAGTTAGCGAGCTGGGCGCCGAGAATAACTCGCGCTTTGATAACGCGGACAAGATGAAAAACGTGGAAATTTTCTATCAAGATGACTCCCGCGTGCCGCTGATCGCGGGCTGCGCAGCATGGCTCGTTTGCAAGCGTATCCCCGAGCCTCACAACGAGCAGTGCTACGATCTTTTCATCGGCGATGTCGTCGCGGCGTATGCGGACGAGCGAATATTTGACGGCGGGCACTGGCTGTTTGAAAAGATCCCTGACGAGCTAAAAACGCTCCACTACGTCGCCGGCGGTCGGTATTATCTGGACGGCAAAGCGGTAGATACCAAGCGCACGCCCATAAGCGACGAATAAAACGCCTTGCAAAACGCGGGTGAATTTGTAAATTTAAGACGAGTGCGCGCACGAATACGCGGCAGGTTTTAGTAGAATTTCAAACTGAAAAATCCAAGAAAGGATAGGAAATGAAAAAATATATCGTCATCACCGGCGCAAGTTCGGGTATCGGAGCGGCCGCGGCAAAGGCATTTGCAAGGCGCGGAGAAAATTTGATCCTAATCGCGCGCAGAGCGGAGTTGCTGCAAAGCTTAAAGGACGAGATCGCGCAGATCGCGCCCGAATCGGACGTAGTGATTAAAATTTGCGACCTTGCTCGCAGCGAGAATGTCCTAGCGCTTTGGGACGAGCTAAAAAGCTACGAGCTAAAGGCGCTAATTAATAGCGCTGGCTTTGGGGATTTTGGCTTAGTGGGAGAGCAGGATTTACAAAAAACGGTAATAATGATAGACCTAAACGTAACCGCGCTCGCGATACTTTCGAGCTTATTTACGCGAGATTACAAACGCAAACAAACTCAGCTTATAAACATCTCCTCCGTGGGCGGCTATTTTCTGGCGCCCGGCGTCGTGCCGTATTGCGCTACAAAATTTTTCGTAAGCGCTTTCACCGAGGGTTTGAGCCACGAGCTGGCGCAGGATAAAGAGGCCAAAATGCAGGCTAAAGTTCTAGCTCCCGCCGCGACTAAAAGCGAGTTTTGCGACGTAGCTTCGGGAAAGCGCGGATTTGATTACGATGCGGCGTTTTCGCAATACCACAGCAGCGAACAAACGGCAGAATTTTTGCTCACGCTTTACGATAGCGATGCATGCATCGGAGAGGTGGATTTGGCTAGCTTCGAATTTAAACTTAGCGAACCGAAATTTAATTATATAGCAGCCGCCAAATAGCGGATCGGGTGAGGCGCAAGCTCACTTATAGCTTGCGCTGTTAAGTTGCTTCTTTACGTGCGAGCAGGACTTGATTAGCTTCGTAGCGACAAGCTGCGCAGGCAGGCGCCTTTGAATTTTACGCATTTATAGATCGCACGACGAGCCGTGCTGTGTGGACGATACACGCGTAAAATTTAGAATAACGTAGCCTCGGAGCTAAATTTAACCGTAAAGCGCGATAAAATTTAAAGAAATTCAAGGAACGAAAATGGGCAAAACGGCTTTGGTCGTGGGCGCTACTGGCGTCGTAGGCAGGGAGTTGGTGCGCGAGCTTTGCGAGAATGAAAACTACGACAAAATCATCGTTTGGGCGCGCAGGGAGCTAAAATTTAGCCACGAAAAGCTAGAGACGCAGATCGTAAATTTTAGCGACGTAAAAAACATGCCGCTGCGCGAGATAGACGAGATATTTTGCGCGCTGGGCACGACGATGAAGCAAGCCGGTAGCCGCGGGCAGTTTTATAAAGTGGACGTGAGCTACCCCGTAAATATCGCAAAATGGGGTATCGCATCAGGCGCGCGCCGTTTTGTGCTCATTTCGTCGCAGGGCGCGGACGAGCGGTCGAGATTTTTTTATCTGCGCGCAAAGGGCAAGGCGGAGAAAAAGATCGCCGCGCTAAAATACGAGAGCGTGCAAATCGCGCGGTTGCCCGCGATAAAAAGCGAGCGCGAGCAGGTGCGTATGGGCGAGCTCTTTACGATTTGGCTGTTTGGGTTTTTGCCGAAGTTTATCTTAACGAACTACCGCCCGATGAGCGCGCAAGATATCGCGGCCGCCATCATCGCCGCCGCGCAGACAGAGGCTAAAGGCGTGCAAATTTATCATCCGAGGGATTTTGTGCAAACGCATAGCGAGTAGTCAAATTTCGCGCTTTAGCTCAAATTTGACGCCGCTAAACGCTTAAATTTTCTAGCCGCACCTTTGATAAAATAGGCACTAAAATTTAATCCCTCGCACGACCTGCGCGCCAAGCCCTGTTTGCATATGCCGCAAAAACATCGCGTGATAAAAGTCCCCCTCGTGCCCCGGCGCATCGTAGGTGGCGACGAGGCTTGCCGGCACTAGGACTTTGCGCCTGATGTTTGCCTCGTTTGCGCTAAGTTTTAGGTGCGAGACTAGCTGATAGACACAAAGGTCCGTGCAGTCGCCTAGCACTACGAAGGTATCAATCTGCGGATTTTGCGCGATAAATGCGTTAAAATCGGTGCAGTAAGCCGCGCTCAGGGAGTTTTTGCGAAAGATTTTTATCTCGTCAAAAAACGGCAGATCGCGCAGCTGAGGTATCGTATTTGCGCCCTCGGTGCCTTTGATAGCGTGCGGCGGAAATGCGTCAAATTCCGCGCAGTTTGCCTCGTGGCTATCCTCGAGCAGCACGAGATTTCTCGCGCCCGCCGCGTAAGCCGCGCTAAGAATTTGCGCTATACCGTCCGCGATCGCGCCCACTCGCGGGCTAGCTAGCGGGCCAGTGCTGCAAAATCCCTCTATCATATCCACGCTTATAAAGGCGGTGTTTGCGTAGGCGGGCGAGTTCAAATTTACAGCGTTTGCGTTCAAATTTGCCACCTCTGTGCCCGCTAAAATATCGCTAAATTTAATCTCATTTAGCCCCTCAAACCACTCCGCTAAATCCTCTAAAATTTTCGCGTCAAATTTCATTTTTTTCTCCTTGTTTTGGTTTTTTTATATTCGTTATTCGGCTCGCCCAAGCTAATCTCAAACCGCGCCGTCCTAAATTTCGCGTTCAAATTTAATCTCGCCCAAAGCGTCAAATTTCATCAAATTTACTCGCCTAGCCGCGCGTCTTTGCGGGCAAATTTACGCAAAAGCTCTTTGGCTCAAGCTCGATTTCGATGCTGCCGCCGTGGGCTTGGACGATTTGCAAGCACAGGTGCAGGCCTAGGCCGTTGCCCTTTAGCTTGCTCGTTTTAAACGGCTCAAAGACCATGGCCTGATTTTTGATCGGCACGCCGCTATCGGTCATGGCAAATTTATGCTCGCCGTCGCAGTATCGGTAGTCCACGCGCACCCAGCCATCATCATCCTCGTTTTCCTCGACCGCATCGATCGCGTTAAACAGCATATTTTGAAACACCATCGCCAGTAGATCGCGGTCGCCGACGTATGGCAGATCGGGGAAATCTAGGCTAAATTTGATCTCCT
This sequence comes from uncultured Campylobacter sp., assembly GCA_963526895.1. Lineage (GTDB taxonomy): Bacteria > Campylobacterota > Campylobacteria > Campylobacterales > Campylobacteraceae > Campylobacter_A. Next base: position 3,652 of record CAURRL010000092.1, read on the forward strand.
TGCCGTATGTGTAGCACTCTATCGCCGCCTCGCATTCAGACTTTAGCTCGGCTAGGTTAAATTCACGCGCGTTTATCGTTAGGCCTTGGGTGAAAAGCAAGGTGGCCTTGATGATGCGTTCAACCCGCCAGATCGCCTTTTGCATCTGCTCGACGACGGGGCGATCGTGGTCGCCCGCTTTTTTTATCAGCGTCGAGGCTAGCAGCGAGATCGAGCCCACGGGGTTGCGTATCTCGTGGGCTAGGTGGGCTGCGACCTGCCCCATCGAGGCTAGGCGCTCGGTGCGTTTTTCGGTCGTTATGTCGGTTGCGGAGATGATTTTTTTGCCCTCTTTTTGGGCGATTTTGATGAGGTAGATTTGCCCTGCGGCGCTTATCTCGCCTTCGTTTTGCGGGATAAATTTTAAAATTTGCCCCAGTTTTAGGGCTTCTGAGTTTTGTAAAAATATCTCGCCCGCCTCGTCTAAAACCCAGATCGCGTTTGGCAAAATCTCCACGATATCTTTGATAAAGCCTTGCAAATTCGCATACGACGCGGTCAGGTTTTTGTACTCGCGCTCTATCAGATAGGTCTGCTCGATCAGGCTTTTTAGTCCGTCTTGGACGCTGGTTTTGTCGATCTGGGTCATAAAAGCTCCTCGAAATTTTCTAAATCAAAAAGTAAAATTTGCTCGTTTTTTAGGCGGCCGACTTCGTTGCTAAAGCCGCTTTTGGAAAATAGCGCGACGGCGTCTGGCACAAAGCCTAGTCGCTCGCATTTTTTAAGGAGTAAATTTACCACGTTTTTGCAAATTTTATGCTCTTTAAATTTAGCTTCTCCGACGATTATGCGTCCGCCTAGGCTCAAAAATATGTCTATCTCGATATTTTTCGCCCACAGACTCCGCACCCGCGCGGGCTCCGCGCCTAGCCTAAACGCCAAAAGCTCGCGGCAAAGTAGCTCAAAGCCAAAGCCCGCGTACGAGTCGAACTCTCGTCTAATAATCTCCATCAGCGCGGCCTTTTCGCCGTTTTTTAAAAGGGCCAAATTTGGCTCGATGAAATAAAACCAAAACCTAGTAAAATTGTCGTTAAAAACAACTTTATCCTGTGCCTTGTCGCGTTCGGGCAGCTTTTTGGCTTTTTGATATTTGCTTTTTACGCGCGGTTTTTCCAGCGTCTTTTCGATGCTGACTACGCCTGAGTTTGTCGCAGCGGCGTAAATTTTTAGGATGAGAGGACGGGGCAGAAATTTATTTAGAGCGTATTTTTTGCGGTCGTTTTTAGCAAGCTTGCAAAGGGCAAATTTAAGCTCGCTCTCAAAAGGCGCGTCAAAGCTAAATTTGAGCGATAGATCTTCAAATTTATCTAAAATTTCCTTTTCGATCGCCTCGAAAATATCGTAATAATTCGCCTCAAATTTGAGCGCGTCAAAGACTAGATGAAAGTAAATAAGCTGCAGGATATCAAGGTGCTTAAAGCGCGCGTAGCTTGATTTTAAGGCGTAGATTTTTGCTCCTTTTTAGCCCATTTTAGCACAACTTTGGTTATAATCTCTTTTTTATAAGGAAAAATTTTGGTTAGCATCGACGAAATCAGGAAAAATATTATTTTAAAAAAGGGCGTGCGCTACTTTGACTACACGGCCTCGGGCCTAGCCTACGTGCCAATAGAGCGCAAGATCGCAAAATACCTAAAAACCTACGCCAACACGCACTCAGAAAGCGCCTCAAACGCGTTAAAGACGCAAAAACGCTACGAAAAAGCAAGGCAAAGCCTAAAAGACGCGCTGGGGCTTGACGAGCGATTTTATCTGATCTGCGCCGGTTTCGGCGCGACGGGAGCGATAAAGAAATTTCAGGAAATCATGGGGCTTTACCTGCCGCCTATGAGCGCAAACCGTCTAGGCGAAGAGGCGGTAAAGGGCGCAAATTTGCCCCTAGTAATCGTTTCGCCCTACGAGCACCATTC
>CAURRL010000093.1:0-5591 GCA_963526895.1 uncultured Campylobacter sp.
GCTCCATGCACGCTCCGATCCTGATCTCGCTTGGATTTAGCATCGTCGTGGGCGCGCTAATGCACAAAAGCAAATTTTGTAGCGTAGGTGCGTTTGGTAGGCTTTTTAAAGGGGATTTCTCGATGTTTACTGGGATCATCAGTATCGTCGTTTTTGCCAGCATCGTAAATTTAGCGCTCGGGCAGTATAAATTCGGCTTTGAAGGCCAGCCTATCGCGCACAACGACGTGGTTTGGAACTTCCTTAGCATGACGCTAGCAGGGCTTTGCTTTAGCCTGAGCGAAGGCTGCCCGGGCAAGCATCTCGTGCAAATGGGTACGGGCAATCTAAGCTCTGTTATATTCGTCATCGGTATGGCGGCTGGCGCGGCCGTAGCGCATAACTTTTTGCTCGCTAGCTCTCCGAGCGGCATAACGTCGGCGGCTCCGTGGGCGGTGGCGATAGGGTTTGTTTTTGCGGTTTATGTAGGATTTTTTCACAAAAAAGCCGCTTGATTCCCAATAATTTTGCTTCGACTTCGTCTCGCAACCGCTAATCGCTTCGCTGCGGACGAACGGATTTTAAAAGTAGTTTTTGATTAAGGCGCTCGGTCACATACTATATATATGCTCTCGTCACGCCTAATCAAAAACTATTTAAACTACGCCTATTGCGTCTGGAATATTTGCCTCGTGTCTTGCTAAATTTGACATTTTCGCGGTGCGGATCTGGGTGGGTAAAATTTAGCTTAAATTTGAAATCAACCACAAGACAAAAATACGAATAAAACATCAAATTTTGCAAGTTTCTCTCTATGTCCAAAAACAAAAACTAGAATAATATCGATTTTATAGATATTTAATGTGTCTGGGCGTAAAATAGATTTAAAATTTATTTTAGGAAAAAGAAAATGCAAAAGATAATTTTCTGCTTGGTTGCGGCGTGTTCTTTGGTCTGTGCTGCTACGTTTAACGAGGCGCAGATACGTGAATTTGAGCAAAAGTGCGAGGCCGGAGACGATATTATATGCGGTAGCGTCGGGATATCGTACTATATGGGCGATAACGGTTTTACGAAAGATTACGAAAAAGCCGTGAAATTTTTTGCGAAAGCTTGCGACGGAAATAACTACAAAACCTGCTCAAATCTCGGGTTTATGTATTCTACCGGCCAAGGCGTCGCCAGGGACTACGATAAGGCCGCGGAGCTATACCTTAAAGCTTGCGAGGGCGGAGACGTTTTTGGTTGCCAAAACGTAGGAGCCATGTATCTTAAGGGCCAGGGCGTAAAAGCAGACGCCATAAAAGGGTTAGGCTATATAAAAATAGCTTGTGATAAAGGGCTTTGGGGTGCTTGCTCAAATTTTGCGCTTGCTAACGAGCTTATCGGTCAAAAAACCAAGTCGGAAGCATCTTTTAAAGCAGCCAAAGAATACTTTAAAAAAGCATGCGATCTGGGCAAAAACGACCGCAGCGCGCAGGTTATTGAGGAGCAAAAGAAGATATGGCTACAAGCGTGCGAGAAATACGAGGCTCTAAAGTGATCTCAGGTTTGCAAATTGAGCTTAAAGGCAGTGGTAAAAGCGCATTTTGTCACTGCCTGAGTGTCGTTTCAAAATAAAATTTAATCAAATTTACGAGTTTACATAAAACTAATAAAAAGCGGCGCTACGCTAAAAGCCCGGCGCCTCTGATCGCTTGGCTACGCTCTTTTGCGTAGATGCGCTCGCCTCCCACTACGTCGTATTTCCAGATCGGAGCGTTAGCTTTAAAATCCTCGACAAACTCGTTTATCAGCTGCAAGGCGACCTTTCTTTGCGGGCTCACGACGCCTGCGACGTAGGAGCTCTCGTGCACCGGCACATCTCCGCGAGAATGCGCGAAAAGCACGTATGCACCCAGATCCTTTGCCTTTTGCTCCCAGCTAGCTAGCCATTTGTGCAGGATCGGCTCGTAGATATCAAAGCTAAGCGCGCTGATGCCGCTTTCCTCGCGAACGATTCCCGTAAACGTGATGAGCGCGCCGCAGTTTTTGTCCTTAAACTCGTCGTACCAAGCGTTTGTGATTGCTTTGGCGTCGAGACTTCCATTAAATATCTGCATCTTAACCCCCGCAAACCGGCGGTAAAATGGAAATTTTATCCCCGTCTTTTAGCGGCGCGTCTAGCGAGCTTGAGATCTCGTCGTTTACGGCGACGGCGCAGATTTTTAGCCACTCGGACAGCTCCGCGTATTCGCCTAGTTTTTCTTTTACTTCGCTTAAATTTGCCGCTTCCAGCTTTAAATTATTCATCTTTATCGGGCCCAAAAACTCGATTTCTACCATAAATTTGCCTTTGAAATTAAATTTTTTTCTTGATTTTACTTAAAAAAATATTTAGATATACTTACGCCAAATTTTAAACGAAAGAGCCCTAATGAACGAAATATTAAGCAAAATTAAAACACCCGCCTACGTCTGCGAAGAGGCCAAGGTGCGCAAAAATCTGGAAATTTTAAAACGAGTAAAGGATGAAAGCGGTGCAAAGGTGCTAGTCGCCCTAAAAGGCTTTGCATTTAGCGGCGTGATGGGGCTTGTCGGCAAGTATCTGGACGGCGCGACGTGTAGCGGCCTGCACGAGGCTAAATTTGCCGCAAAATATGCTCGCGGCGAGATTCACACGTATTCTCCGGCATTTAAAGACGAGGACATAGATGAGGTGCTAGCGCTCTCAAAGCACGTGGTTTTTAACTCCTTTGCGCAGTGGGCTAAATTTAAAGAAAAAGCTCTGGCCGCAGGAGTCACCTGTGGACTTCGCGTAAATCCGGAGCTATCCGTAGCACCGACTGACGCGTATAATCCGTGCGGTCGCTACAGCCGACTAGGTATCACGCGCGCAAATTTCGACGCTGACGCGCTTGATGGTATCACGGGGCTGCATTTTCATGCGCTTTGCGAGGAGAGCGCGCAGAGCCTGGAGACCGTGCTGATGGCGTTTGAGGAGAAATTTGGCGAGTTTATACCGCGTATGAAGTGGGTAAATTTCGGCGGCGGACATCACGTCACCAAAGAGGGCTACGACGTGGATCTGCTCATAAATTTGATCAAAAACTTCCGCGAAAAATACGGCGTTGAGGTCTATATCGAGCCCGGCGAAGCGGTTGGCTGGCAGACGGGATTTTTGGCCGCTTCGGTGCTTGATTTCGTACAAAATGAAAAAACCATAGCGATCCTAGACGTCTCAGCTGAGGCGCATATGCCAGACACTGTGCTGATGCCGTACCGACCGGCCGTGCGAGGCGAGAGCAGGAGCGGTAAATTTAGCTACCGTTTCGGCGGAAACACCTGTCTAGCCGGCGATATCGTGGGGCTTGACGCCGGCGAGCCCGAGTATAAATTTGACGCGCCACTAAGCGTGGGCGACAAAGTGATCTTTGAGGATCAGATCCACTACACGATCGTGAAAAATACGACCTTTAACGGTATAAAGCTGCCTGATTTGCTGCTTTTAAAAGAAAACGGCGAGCTTGTAACCGTGCGGGAATTTGGCTTTGAAGAGTACGAGAGGCGAAACTAGTTTGCCTCCTGAAACTGCGCCCTTTAGGGTGTAAATTTGACGTTTGGGGAGGGCGCCGTTTGTGGCTGTAAATTTAAATCAAATTTTACGCCAGGTTTCTGCCTGACATGCGAGCGCACTAAACTCGTAGCTTTTCAGCTTTAAATTTTGAAATTTGGTTTATCGCCCGCCAAATTTGCCGCAAATCTAATCCCAAACGAAGTTAAATTCATGATAAATAAAATCTAGTTTATATAAATGAATTAGTATAGCGGATTATAAATTTGGCCCCTATTTTGATAAAAACGCGCCGTAAGTGCCTAAAAATGCGTTGTTTTGACACTAAGCTTGCATTACGCTATTTTTTGATATAATTTCACGAAAATCCGCAAAATTTAGCCTTTGGCTGGATGCCGACCACGACGAGCTTTTTAAGGCGGAAAACAAAACCAAAGGGAGATAGCATGACGAGAATTTTTAGTTTGCTTTCGGTTTTCGCCTGTTGGGCCTTCGCTATCGAGGCGAGTCCTAGCACGAACCAGTACCAGAGCAATATCTGGGCTGCTGGTAGAATCGAAAACATCAAGCCTTACGAAGACGGTTTGGGACCGGTTTTTACTTTTATTCAGGGTAACGACTACTTTGCTATAGCGGCTTTGTCGCTTATTTTGGCTGTTATCGGCGCGTTCGTTCTGCACTTTTTGATCATCGGACCAAAACACTTCAGCCACGACGGCAAAAAAGTCTATGCGTTTAATATGATAGAGCGCGTATCTCACGGCGCTGCGGCGATCGCATGGATAGTGCTCATACCGACGGGCGTCATTATGATGTGGGGCGCAGAGCTTGGCGGAGGCGCGTTTGTTAGATTTTGCAAAGACATCCACGGATTAGCTACGATTTTATTTGCCGTTTCGGTGCCTCCGATGCTGATAGCTTGGACGGTTAGGATGCTGCCTGCGGTTTATGATATCAGATGGATGCTGATCGTCGGCGGATATCTCTCAAAGGTTAAACGTCCAGTACCTGCGGGCAAATTTAACGCCGGCCAAAAGGCGTGGTACTGGGTGGCTATCCCTGGCGGTATCGTGATGATACTAACCGGCGCTGCGATGTTTTTCCTTGACTTTAGGGCTCCAGATGTTGCGAGCTGGCTTGGCGTATCGCAGATCGAAATTTTAAGAGCTTCTGCGCTAATCCATAACGTGCTTGGCATCGTGTGCGCTGTATTTTTCCTAGTGCACATCTACATGGCGGCCATCGCTATCCACGGCGCTATCTGGTCGATGATAACTGGCTATAAAGAAGAAGAAGAGGTTTACGTACTTCACCACTACTGGTACCAAGAGCTAATCTCTAAAAATAAAATCCCCGTATCTGAATACGAAAAAACTTATCCAAAATTAAAATAATAAAAAAGGAGAAATCTTTCTCCTTTTTTGCTTCAGAGGCGAGCTTGCAAGCCGCCTTTTATACGAAATTTAAAATCTTTTAGATAAAATTCCCCTCAGACTTCAGGTTGAAGAGTAATAAATTTAAGGAAAAATCATGCAAATCGATTGTAGAAATTTGGCTTGCCCTGAGCCCGTTATCAGGACTAAAAATGCGCTTGAAGGATTAAAAAACGGCGAAAAGCTTGAAATTTTAGTAAATTCAATCGCCCCAAAAGAAAACATAAGCCGCTTTTTGAAAAACCAAAACGTCGAATTTAGCGTAGAGCAAAACGGCGCCGAGACAAAAATCACCGCCGTTAAGGGCGAATCCAAGCTTGAGCTAGCAAATTTTGACGAATTTGTCTGCGAAATCACGCCAAAAGCCAAAAAAACGGTCGTTTATCTAAATGAAGAATACGCCGGAAGCGGTGATGTAGGCGTTAGCTTGCTAGCTAAATTTTTGGGCGCGCTTTTACAAGTAGACAATAAACCGGAATACGTCATTTGCGTAAATAATGCCGTCAAAATGACGACGAACCGCGCTCATCCGAGCTTTAAACCGCTTAAGGATTTAGAGGCTGCTGGCGTTAAAATTTTAAGTTGCGGCAGCTGCCTTGAGGCGTATAAGATAGTAATCGACCTAA